>CAZYEG010000104.1:4253-4971 GCA_964646365.1 uncultured Methanosarcinales archaeon | reverse complement strand
TAAGGTGAATAAAATGGATGCATATATACTAATAAATGTAAAAACAGGAAATGAAAGAGATGTGTATGGAAAACTAAAAGCTATTGATGGCGTTGAATCAGTAGACGAATTATATGGTAGCTGGGACTTAATAGTAAAAGTTTCTGTTGGCTCTCCTGAAGATCTTGATGAGATAATTACAGACAAAATCAGAGTAATGGATGAGATAGAAAACACATCAACAATGATAGTTGCACAGTACAAACATTAAAAAATCAATGGAGGAAAGAAAAATGAATATATTACACGATAAGGATGCAGATTTGAGTTTACTTGAAGGTAAAACAGTCGCGATTATAGGATATGGAGCACAAGGAAGACATCAAGCACTAAACATGAAAGATTCAGGTGTGAATGTAGTGATTGGAGTAAGAGAAAATGGTGCATCATGGAATAAAGTAAAAGAAGACGGTCTAGAAGTAGCAACAATTGCAGATGCTGCTGAAAAAGCTGATATAGTACATATGTTAATACCAGACGAACATCACAAAACTGTATTTGAAGAAAGTGTAAAACCTGGTCTAAAAGAAGGAGATGTTCTTTCATGTAGTCATGGTTTTAGTGTTGTTTACAAGAGAGTTATTCCACCAGAAGGCGTAGACAGTATCATGGTTGCTCCAAAAGCACCAGGTACAACAGTAAGAAGAACATACGAAGAAGGTTTCGGTGTCCCTGGACT
>CAZYEG010000104.1:0-4233 GCA_964646365.1 uncultured Methanosarcinales archaeon | reverse complement strand
CAAAAGATATTGCACTTGCTATGGCAAAAGCAGTTGGACTTACAAGAGCTGGAGTTTTAGAGTGTACATTTGAACAGGAAACATATGAAGACTTATTCGGAGAACAAAATGTTCTTTGCGGTGGATGTGTTGACTTGGTTAAATATGGATTTGAAGTACTTACTGAAGCTGGATATCCTCCAGAAATGGCTTACTTTGAATGTCTACATGAACTTAAGTTGATTGTTGATCTTATCTATGAAGGCGGCATCCAAAAGATGAATGCAGATGTATCAAACACTGCAGAATGGGGAGAATATTATAACGGCCCAAGAATCATCGGACCAGAAGTCAAAGAAAAGATGAAAGAGTCACTGAAAAATATTGAAGACGGTACATTCGCAAGAGAATGGATGGCAGAAGCTGAAAATGGTGCGCCAAATCTTTTGAAAAAGAGAGAAGCACTTGGACAGCATCCTATCGAAATCGTTGGAAAGAAAATCAGAGCTCTTTTCGAAAAGAAGTAATTTTTTATTTTTTTAATTTATTTTTTATTATATTTGTCGTACATCTGTACACGCTAATGCACTAAAATCTTCTGCATATCCTGAAATATATTTTTCCATTTGCCCTGCGAGATATGATGGCTGCGTACGCATTTTGTCTGTAAAGAAAGCCTGGGAATCTGGGCCTTTCCAAAAAGATGGATCAACAAGAATACTTCGCATACGTTCTCCACTTTTCACCATTGGAGATATGCCGTCTTTATGAGTATTGTCACCGATATAGATGCTATTTGCAAATGTGACCCCTTGTTCTTTCTCAATTGTTGCAAAATTTCCTGGTCTAAAGATTTCTGGCTTGATACCCCGCTTAGCATAAACTGCATCTGTATAATCTGCAAGCCTTCGACCTCCATATTCAACTGCATCCAATAAACGTCTTGCATCTTCTGGAGCGTTGTCCGTAACAATGATTACTTCTTTTCCTGCTTCTACTAAATATTCTAATGCTTGGAATATTCCTGGAAGTCTTTCTCGATTTGCATATTCTAGTGGTTCTCGTAATACGTCTGGTTTAAATGCTCCATTTCGATGCTGCAAATCAATTATTTCACGCATGTGATACCACTCTCCAACAGATGGAGAAATTTCACCTGAATTTACTAATGAAGTGTAAATCATTGCATCTAAAACCTGATATGCGTAATCCGCTGTCCTCTGGTTCCCGCTATGCCAATCTATTTGCTGCGCCGATGTTAATTCATTCCACTCCCCATGGGATCTCCCCCAAACAGGAGTCTGATTAACATCTAGTACCATGGATGCACCTGTCAGAAAATCAGTTGCCATACCTTTTTTTAGAGATGTGTCTAGTGTTTCAATTGGCGCGTAACCAACCCCTTCTCTTGATAAACCTTCATTAAAAGCTTGCAACATTCTTCTGTTTAAAGCTCCAGACCAAGGAATAAGAGTATGGTCTAAATCGCATACAATTCCTTGAATTCCTTCTAGAGGATCTTTTTGATTTAGATTTAAAACCCATAATGGAGAATTATTATCATATCCTAAAGAATAATTTGTAAAGAACTCTGAAGACCTATCTTTTGTCTCTGCCCCTTTCGGTGTAATGACTTCAACCGTAATTATCAACCCTAAAAGTTTCTGCCCCTTTATTTGTGTTTGATAAATAATTCGATAGATTTAGTATGAAACAAGATGTATATAAATTTTATGAATTATGAATTTTAGAATGATTGGAATTGTTAATATTCTAATTAATAATCATGCCCAGGACAAAGAATTTCATAATCAATATTGTATACAATCTTTAATGATTCTTCCATCTTCTCTGGGACAGATGTTGGTAGATCTGTTCTTCCCATTGCTCCACCAAAAAATGCAGTATCGCCAGAAAAAAGTATTTTCTTTTCTTCCCAAAAGATACATGTACTTCCCCCAGTGTGTCCTGGCGTATGAATTGTTTTCAAACCAGAAATGGTATCAGGCAAAGCTTCAATATCTATATCAAAGTTATTTAGAAGATCTTCTGAAAGTACAGTTCCAAATTGGTCTTCTTTTAGTAGATTTATCTCTTCAAAATGTGCAAAGATTTTGGCATTTGGAAATAAGTCGATATTTCCTATATGGTCATAATGAAGATGCGTAAGAATGAGTTTGGTGATCTTTTCTGGATCTACAATTTGTGAGATATCTTCTTTTACTTCTTCGTGATATTGTCTGTCTCCTGCATCAATTGCTACCCATTCATCAACTGGTTCGCCTTCTTTGTTATTTGATTTAATATTAAGAATATATATGTTTGAATTTGCAATAATTTTCCAAACATCTGGTGCTACTTTTTTAATCATGAATCCAGCCTTTATCGTGCATATAGTAACTTGCTGAAATTGTTAATACATAAAGAATTATTATGATTTTCCAATCTGCTGTACGTGTAATGATGATTGTGATTGCGTATCCTAAAATAAACCCAGTAATTGCGAGAATGAACTTAAACACATATTGGGTACGTTTCTGGAACAGATATCTTCCCATAAAGAGTCCTACAATTGCAATAAATATGTAATTGTATATTGGAGAACGAAATTTCAAAGCAACAAGTAGACCTACGATAAATAGTAGGATGAAAACCATCTCTACCCATTGGGTAGTAAAATCCAGCAATCCTTTCTTGTTTAATCTTTTCATGCCCAAAACCCCTGTGATTCTTCAAAGGATATATAGTAAAGGAACCATGCAATAAATGCAATAGCTGCTGAACCAACTAATATGAAAAATATGTTATTTGTAATCCAAATTAAAAGTGCAGCCATAATAACCATTGACGCACTATATACAAATGCGAGTCTAGAAAAGAAGAAAAGCCTGATTCCATCACTTAGTGGTGGAATTGGTAAGACTGTCCATACAGCAAATAATAAATTTATCAGTATGACTCGGTCTAAAAAAGCTGATTGAAAAAATATGTTAATTATCTTAAGGAAATAAGCAAATAATAATGTTGCTATTGGGCCTGTGAGTGCTATTAGTCCCATACCTACTGTATTAACACCAATTCTATAATGCCCAAGCCTGTGTTTTAGAATATGATGAATTTCTGTGCCACCATAAATTGGTGCAGCAACTACTCCATTCGTAAGCAAACATAAAAGGATTGAACCCAGAATTGTGTATGGTGAAGAACGAAATTCTGGTTTATATCCAAGCCTTAATGCGTGGAGCCTTTGGGCCGCAATATGAATATATAGTGTAACAAGCCCCACAATGGTGAAAACAAAAAGACTGATAACTCCAGCGTTTAGATTAACTTGTCCATTATCCCACCAATTTCTATAGGAATAAATAAAACCAAGAAATAGGGACACTATTATGAGATTCTTGTTCTCTTCAATACTAAAAGAATAGTATCTTTTTATCTTGTCAACAAAGCTTATCCAGGTCTCTTCTACCATATATTAATGATAATAGAAAGCGTTGTTTTTATTTGTTTTGTTTTTAAGATGTATATGTATAAGAATATGAGTAATCTGGCTTAAAAGCATGAAGAATTTCACTAATTCCTTTAACGTGGCCTGCACCTACTACTGCAAGAATTTTTTTATCTGGTTCCTTTTGCACTATGTGTAATAGTTTTTTTGCCATGAACTTATTTCTTTGGTGCACGAGGACATCATAAATTGATGGATATTTACTTTGTAATTCTCCAATAAGCTCTTCGATAACCTTTTCTGAAGGCACTTTTCTTATATCAAAACGAATTAAGTCTTCTTTCTTTTGAAAAATTGCCAGGATAAAATCTTTTACTGCTTGCCATATGTCTTTAAAACCAAATGCTTTTGAGAATTTTTTGAGAGTTATCGCAATATTTTGATCTATGAGTGCTACTTTGAGTTTATGCTTATTTGCAAGTGTGATAGCAGATTTCATATCTGAACCAGGCTTCATGCCTACAACATCTCCAAGTTTCTTTTGGGCATATCTTCCTATCATTGCAAATGCAAAACCTGCAAGACCTACTCTAAAAGATGATCTAAGTGAAGCTTTTTCTTCGTTTTCAGACATAAGTTGTATAAGTCGTGCTTTGTCAAGTTCAACTGCAACAATCTCTGGTAATTCAGTCTCAATAAAGCTCTTAATTTCCTTTACTGATTGTTTGGAAATATGAGATGTCCCGATTATTGTCAGATTCTTGTATTTGATCATAATACACCTAATTTCTTCTACCCTTTTA
>CAZYEG010000103.1:0-4985 GCA_964646365.1 uncultured Methanosarcinales archaeon | reverse complement strand
TCTTTAAGCCAATCCGAAAGAGACTTTTCTGCATTCCAGTGATGATGATTAAAAGAGTATTCTGAAACAATAAGAGCTGTTATCTGAATGTTGTCTGATTCAAAGAATTTCGGTATATCATTTTCTTTATCATTATTTGGTACACCATAATTTCCAATCAATGGATATGTAAGAGTTAGAATTTGACCCTTGTATGACGGATCAGTCATATTTTCTGGATAGCCAACCATACCAGTGTTAAATACTACTTCGCCTGAGACTGATTTTTCAGAACCGAATGAGTAGCCAATGAATTCTGTCCCATCTTCAAGAACAAGTTTTGCTTTAATTTTTTCTGTCATATCTAAAAATATATATAGACAGGAAATGGTTTAAATAGTTTATTGTAATGTATCATACACGACGAGAAATTAGAGAATAAGACCCCCTATAATAATTGTAAAATCAAGGTTATTTATATAATTTACTTAATAATACAAGTCACTATCCCTTGAAGTTTCTTTGTCTCTGTAAGTATCATAATGATCAGCACAGACTTTTCTGCCGTGATAATCTTTAACTGCTCTTGCCCTACAGTTTGGCTCTTCGCATTCACCTGTGGGCGTGATGATCTCTTTGTACTTACTATAATGTCTTTCGCAAAGCCAAAGACCAAAAAGTTTCAGCTTGGCTGGTTCATGACATCCTTCTTCAACACATTCTTGGGTCATTTTTATTTTCCAATCTTTTTTGCAGCCTCTACAAATCCCTTAAATAATGGTTGGGATTTTAATGGTCTACTTGTAAATTCTGGATGGAACTGTGTCCCAACAAAAAATGGATGATCTGGAAGTTCCAGAATTTGCATAATTGGTCTTTTTGGTGCTTTTCCTGAAAAAACAAGTCCGTTTTTCTCAAATGTTTCAATATAATCTGGATTACATTCGTAACGGTGTCTAAATCTTTCACGAATCTCTTCTTGTTTGCCATAAAGATCGTAGGCCTTTGTTCCTTTTTTGACTTCAACGTCTCTTCCACCAAGACGCATGTTTCCTCCAACAGAATCAATATCCATCTGCTCAGGAAGGATACAGATTACTGGGTTTTTTGTATCGGGATCTGTTTCAGTAGTATTTGCGTCTTTTAGTCCACAAACATTTCTTGCAAAATCAACAATTGCCATTTGGAAACCATAACAAAGTCCAAGATATGGGATTTTATTTTCTCTTGCGTATTGAACACACATAACTTTTCCTTCTGCGCCACGTTTACCAAATCCGCCTGGGACAATAATTCCTGAAACATCTGATAATGCATCTTCGACTTTTAATTCTCCTGTTTCAATCTGACTTGTTTCTACCCACTTAATATTAATATTTACATCATTTGCAACACCAGCATGCTCAAGTGATTTTAAAATTGATGCATAAGAATCTCTAAGGCCTGTATATTTTCCTGTTATTCCGATTGTTATTTCTTTTCTAGATTTCATTCGATTTTTTACAAATGAATCCCACTCTTTGAACAACTTATCCTCTTCTGTCTTTTTGTTTTTTGGTTTAAGCTGAAGTGCATCCATGACAGAATCATCTATTCTTGAATTCTTTAATGATAATGGGATTGAATATATACTTTCACAATCAGGCATCCCAATCACATTTTCTATAGGAACATTGGAATGGATACTAATTTTTTCCCGGACCTTTTCTGTTACTTCCTGATCTGCACGTATTGCTATGATATGTGGCTGAATTCCTAATCCCATTAAAGAACGAATACCGAGTTGTGCTGCTTTGCTTTTTTGCTCTGCAAGTGCATTTGGTTTAAACACATAAGTCATGCCAACAAAACAAACATTTTCACTTCCTTCTTCATAAGCCATTTCACGCATTGCTTCAATGACATAAGAATTTTCAATATCCCCAACGGTTCCACCAACTTCAAACATGATAACATCTGCATCACGCTTCATTGCAAGTGTTCTTAGAAAACCTTTAATCTCTCCTGTAACGTGTGGAATAAATTGGACGTCTCTACCGAGATAATTACCTTTTCTTTCACGATCAAGAATTCTTTTGAACAATTTACCACCAGTCATATAATTGTCTTTATCAAGTCTAATACTAAGAAATCTCTCATATGTTCCTAAATCAATATCTGATTCTGTCCCATCATCAAGCACGAAAACTTCTCCATGTCTAAATGGATTAAGGGTTCCTGCATCAACATTCAAATAACCATCAAACTTGATTGGTGAAATTGTAAGACCTTTATCCTGAAGAAGTTTTCCAAGCGAAGCCATAAATATCCCTTTGCCAAGACCAGACATAACAGTTCCTGTACAAACAACATATTTTGTCTTACCTTTTTTGTACCCCTCTGGAAGAGGAGTATAGAATTCATGTTCTTCAGTTTTTTTTGCAAATTGCTCTAAAATATTACTCATAAATACCACCTAGTAGATTCTTTTCTCTTTTTACGTTGATTAGAACGATGCCACAACAAAATGTTTTGGTGCATTAATAAGTCATGTTATAAGTAATATATATTATTTTCGTTTAACCATCAAAAAGACAATTGCTTGAAAATTCTGGATCGGATGTAAGATTAACACCAAGCTTTCTTAGACCTGCTTCATCGCCCTGAGTTGGGATATGAGAAAGATGCACTTCACACTCTTTAAGATCTTTAAGCTTATCCATTGCTGCCTGAGCTGTGGGGTTTGTTGCAGCACTAATGCTTAATGCTGTTAATGTCTCCTCAAGATCAAGACTAACATTCTTTGAACCAAGTATATCTTTTTTAAGAGTACTTATTGACTTTAATACTTCAGGTGACAATAGGTGAATACTATCTGGAACACCTGCAAGTGTTTTTATTGCATTTAGTATAAGGCTTGATGTCGCATGCATCAATGGTGAATTCTTGCCAGTGACAATTGTTTTATCAGCAAGTTCGATAGCTGCACCACAGAATATTCCTTCGTGACCTTTATCTTTATTTTCTGCATCACATGCAGAATTCCGTGCAGGCTTAACTACTGAACGATCTTCCTCTGAAATATCCAATTCAGCCATTAATTCTTCTACTCGCTCAACTGTCCCTCCGTCAACCATACCTTTTGAAAAATCAGCAGCATATCTAAAATATCTTCTGATGATTTCTTGTTTTGCTGCTTCTTTTACAACATCATCATCAATAATTCCAAATCCTGCCCGGTTGACACCCATGTCGGTCGGCGATTTATAAATAGAAGGTGCTCCAGTAATCTTTTCAAGAATCCTCTTTAATACAGGAAATACTTCAATATCTCTGTTGTAATTGATTGTAACTTCACCATATGCTTCATGATGGAAAGGGTCAATCATATTGATGTCCCTAAGATCCGCTGTTGCTGCTTCATAAGCAATATTTACAGGATGCTTAAGAGGAATACTCCAGATAGGAAATGTTTCAAATTTGGAATATGATGCTTTTACTCCGTTTTTATATTCATGATATAATTGCGAAAGACATGTTGCAAGTTTACCGCTATTTGGTCCAGGTGCATTAACAATCACCAAAGGTTTTTTTGTTTTGATAAATGGATTTGCACCATATCCCTCATCACTCACAATTGTATCTACGTCTTTAGGATATCCCTTGGTTTTTCTATGGAAATATACGTCGACTCCTCGTCTTTTTAATTTATCATGGAATTTTTTTGCTGCTGGCTGCTCTTCATATCTAGTTATTACAACAGCGGTTACTTCAAGACCCCATGCTCTAAAATCATCGATAAGCTTCATTGCATCTGCATCATATGTAATTCCAAAATCAGCTCTGACCTTGCCTCTTTCAATATCGCCGGCATATATACAAATAATGATGTCTGCTTGATCCTTCAATTTCTGAAGAAGCATCATTTTTACGTTAGGATTAAAACCTGGGAGAACTCTTGAAGCATGGTAATCAAATAGAAGTTTTCCACCAAATTCAAGATA
Source organism: uncultured Methanosarcinales archaeon (assembly GCA_964646365.1). Lineage (GTDB taxonomy): Archaea > Nanobdellota > Nanobdellia > Woesearchaeales > CAZYEG01 > CAZYEG01. Next base: position 1,023 of record CAZYEG010000103.1, on the reverse strand, counting down.
TAGTTTCTTACTCTTGTTTACTCTTTCTAAGATTGCCTTTGTTTGCTCATTTAAGTATTTCTCATTATCGAATCCTACTTCTTTCATTTTAAAAAAATTCCTCTGGCCGAAGTATCATTGTTTGTGACCTTTTTGGTCCAACAGAAACAATAGATATAGGGCATCCGACGAGCTCTTCGATTCGTTTTAAATATGCTTTGACAGTATCTGGAAGATCATCATATTTTGTTACTCCAGTAATGTCTTCATCAAAACCATCTACTTCTTCATAAACTGGCTTGCATTTCTCAAGTGATTCTAAATCTGCTGGAAAATCTTCTACTTTCTTGCCATCTATTTCATAATGAGTACAGATCTTTATCTTCTTTATATTTTGAAGAACGTCAAGTTTTGTTAAGATAAATGAATCAAGACCGTTAATTTTTACTGCGTACCTTGCAATAACTGTGTCTAGCCACCCTGTCCTTCTTGCACGACCGGTAGTTGTTCCATATTCAAATCCTTGTTTTCTTAGGACATAACCTGCAGTGTATTCATCACCATCATTTGCTTTTTGTATATCTTCCTCGGTGAGTTTAGCGTCTGCATCTTCATTAATTGTGTCTTCATCAGTACCAAGTTCTGTTGGGAATGGGCCTCTTCCGACTCTTGTAACGTATGCTTTTAGGATTGCGTGGACTTTGTCGATTTTTGTTGGCCCAACACCTGCTCCAGTACATGCTCCACCTGCTGTGCAGTTAGATGATGTGACAAAAGGGTACGTACCATGGTCAATATCTAAAAGTGTTCCTTGCGCACCTTCAAAAAGAATTTTTTTGCCTTCTGCTATTGCATTGTTTACTATCAGAGGAGTGTCTGCAACTAAAGGAGAAAGTCTTTTTGCTGTACTAGAATCCTCTTTTACAAAATCAATTATTCGCTTACCTGTTCTTGAAATCTTGTCTCTATAACATGGACCAATTCCTCTTCCGGTTGTTCCAATCTTTCCACCCTTTGCTTTATCTTCTTCAATCTGTTCAGGTG
>CAZYEG010000102.1:0-4999 GCA_964646365.1 uncultured Methanosarcinales archaeon | reverse complement strand
AGATGGAATAATTATTGAGATAATGACTAACAAATAAGTGCTTTTATTTTTTCTACATTTAATTGGGTGAAATCGTCTATTGTTAAGTTGATGTTTTCGAATTCTTCTTTTTTATGAGTTGTTGTTATGGCAATAACTTTCATGCCGGCATTTATGCCTGCTTGTGTCCCAAGTATACCGTCTTCAATTACAATGCATTCTTCTGGCTTTAGTCCGAGACTTTTTCCAGCTTTGAGAAATACTTCAGGATCAGGTTTCGCTTTGTTAATATGATCTCCAGTGATAATTTTCTTAAAATAATTTCTTGTTTTTGTTTTGTCTAGTACAAAATTCATGCAGATATCTGGAGCAGATGTAGCAAGTGCAATTTTGATGTTTTCTTTTTTTAGTTCTTTTAGGAAATCAATGAGTCCCTTGACTGGTTTTGCATGTTTTTCATAAATTTTGAAATAATTGTTTTCTTTTTCTTTAATGAATGACTCGCATTCAGAATCTGAGATTGGTCTGTTAAAAATCATAGGAAATATGTCTTTGTTTTTTTTGCCGTTCCATTTTAAGTTAAAATCTTCTTCATTGTAGTGGCAATTGTATTTTTTACAGAATTTTATCCATGCTTTTTTGTGGTAGGGGATAGTATCTGCTATTACACCATCCATGTCAAAAAGAACGCCGATACTCATTTTAGATGTCGTTTGAATGATTCAGCAATATCAATCATGTATTTACCTTCGTCAAGTTTGAATATAAGAGGATCACCTTTGAACATGTGAACGAGATCAAGTTCGTATTTGCCAGGTTTAAGGACGTTGATTGATTCGAAATCAAGAATAACTGGATCAGCTTTGTCAAGTTCGCTTCCAACGATATCAAAAATATCTTTTTCTATCTGTTTTTTTTCTTTAACAGAGAGATTCTCTTTATTGATAGCATTTTGCATTGCTTCAAGTTTGCTTTTTTTAACGTAGAAAAAGAGTTTTCCTCCGCAAGAACATCCTTTAATTATTTCTTGTGAACCGTCTTCGTATAATTTGTTACATCTGACGCATTGGTGTGGCATTAACTTTTCCCTCTTCGTTTTTTCTTGCTTTCATTAATTAATAATTGTATTTTATTTGGATCCTGCTTGATTTCTTTTACGATGTTTGCAGGACCAATAACTGTGAATCCAAGTCTGTTTCCCAGGAGTAGATTTACTACTGCGTGTTTGACTTTTCTTATCATTTGGTTTTCTTTTCCTGCAGGATTTATTACTGCAAGTTCTACTCCGGTGAACTTTTCGTTTATTTCTTCCATTGTCTTTTCTATAAGTTCAGTTTCTTCGACTTTTCTTAGCCGGCCTTCTAGGAGAATAATCTTATTATCTTTTACAATCTTTAGAAGTTTGTTTATTCTTTTAGCTGAAGTTAGATTTTCAATTTCTATGTATGGAACAAATTGTAATGTTAACATTCTTCAAATATTACCTCTTTTTTTTAATCGACAAGATTAAACAGTTCTTCATAAAACTCTTCCATCTTGTGTCCGTATTTTGCTGACATTCCAATTACTTCGTATTGTGGGAATGCAGATTTGACTTTTTTTAAGTTTGATTTTTTTAAATCAGTTTTATTGCCAGCAATTAGTACAGGAATTTTTCTTGCTGCAAGATTTCCGATTATAGTTATGTTAACCTGACTGTATGGGTCTTTTGTTGAATCAAGTACGACGATAACAGCGTCCATTTCGTCAAGCCATTTGATAGAATCAATAATACCTTTTGTTGCTTCTTTTGCACGGTCTTTTGCTTCACCTTCTTTGATTCCGTGTTTGATGAATTCTTCATAATCAATTTTGGTTGCAATTCCTGGAGTGTCTACCAGATTGAAAGAAAGTTCTTTGTTGCCAGACTTTATGTTAATCTGTTCTTTAATTTGAATCTCTCTAGTCTCGTGTGCGACGTTAGAAACTGAACCCATATCTTCACCTAGCCAATCTTGACATAGACGGTTAGCGAGAGTTGTTTTTCCACCGTTAGGCGGACCATATAATCCAAGTTTAATATGTCCTTTCTTTTTGAATAGGTTATTGAAAAATTTATTTATAAATTTCTTGAAGATTTTTATCATATCTAAAACACCTTAAACCATTAATAAGTGAATACTCGTTATTTATAATGGTTTCTATTTTAAGGTAAATCTATTGATTGATTCGGAATTTTTAAATACTTGACAATTTGGTTATTCGTATAATGAAACAAAATACAATTTTATTGTTGATATTAATTCTAGTATTGTTTCTTTTTTCTTCTTGTGAGTTTAATGATGGAGATTCGGATTTAAATGAAAGTGAAGAAGATAATCAGACGTGTTCTGCTGAACAAAATATTGATGCTCCAAGTAATGCTGTTGTTAGTAGTGGATTTACTTTAGAAGGGGGGGCTTGGATAAGTAGTAATGTTTCTGAAGATGATGAAATAACTGTACGTTTATCTTTCGATAAGAATTGGATTGTAGAAGCTGTTGGAGAGTTTAGGGCAGGAGGAGGATTTGCTAGGGTTATAGTTTCTCCGGACAGACGAGATGGTATTGATTGGTTTTGGTGCTCAGGTGAAAGTTTGTGTATGAGGCTTTCTAATAGAAAAATATATTTTTCATGGGATGTGCGTAAAGGTAGTGTAAGTAATCCGTATCCAGGCACATGTAATTATGATCATGTTGCTGGGACTGTTGAGGGTCTTGGTCTTTCTGGTGCAGGGAATCATACTTTAAGAGTAGAATATGTTCATGATACTCAGAGGATGAGGGTATATGTAGATTCAGTAGTTGTTGGAGATTATGGATTTATAAAAGTAAATACTCCTTCACCAATAAGAAAAATTAAGGCGGAAAGGTTCTCTGGAGAATTTAAGTACAGCATTTCAAATGTTACTATGATTTGAATTAAGAATTTATTTCTTGAAGTTTTCAATGATTTCACAGTTCTTACAAACTTTTTTAGAAGTTGGTTCTCCACAGTTTTCACATATGTTTACTGTTGCTCCCTTGAATTGATCTTTTTTAGTGTAGAATTCGCTCATGTAAAATTTCATGATATTATAAATAGCATCTGGGTGTTTTTCGGAATATGGACCAACCATTTCTCTAAATTCTCTTCTGAATGCGTCAACTGAACAAGGACATTTTGTGTACTTTACTTTGAATCCTTTGACTTTTGAGTAGCTTTCGCTTTCTTTTTCAGATACTTGGTAAAGAGGTTTTATTCGTGTGACAAAATTTTTGTTTTTTTCTATACCGGAGATAGGTCCTCCCCTGTAGACACGATTTGTGTCGTTTCTGAAAATATTCATGAGGAAACTGTGTGCTTCGTCGTCGAGATTGTGACCTGTTGCAAGGTAGTCAAATCCGAGTTTTTTTGAATATTTGTTTAGAAGATTTCTTTTTAATACTCCACAGATCATGCATGATTGATAGTTATGTCCTTTCTCTTTGAGTACATCTCGGATGTAGCAGAGTGAATGACCGTATTCTTTCCTGAATTCTATGTTATGTAGAGTTACTTCGTATTTTTTACAGAATTCTGTTAGATTATTGAAACTTTCTTTAGAATAATTGCCAATATTTGCATTTATTGTGATTGCTTCAACATCATATCCTAGTTTTTTAAGTATGTATAATAGGATTGTGGAGTCTTTTCCACCAGATACAGCAACACCAACTTTGTCTTTTTTTCCGCAAAGTTTGTATTTTCTAATTGTTTTCCTCACTTTGTTTTCTAGATAGTTTTCAAAGTGATTTTTGCAAAAATTTGAGCAGTATACTGGCTTTTCACATTTAATGCATGTCATATACCAGGGGATACATCTTTCATTTAAAAAGGTTGCCAAGGGGAATATTTATAAATCATAAATTCTGTAATAAGTATATGGCTCTAGATTATCAAAATAGGGATACTTTGTTGGATGATCCTCATTTAGGACAAACTGGTAAAGTTGCTTGTGAAACTAAGATTAAATTTAGAGATGTATTTCATTTAAAAAATCTTTATAGGTTTATGCACGAGTGGCTGATTAATGATGGATGGGGTTCTCATGAAGATCTTAAGTGGCCAGAAGTCTTTTTTATGTCTAAACAAAGAGCTGATGGTGAAGAAATTTGGTTCTGGTGGAGACTTTCAAAATTCGGATATAATAAGGAGTCTCGTTATTTTAAGAAAATCATGGACGTAGATGTACATGTTTTATATCTTAAGACGGAAGAAGTAATTATTAATGGTCAGAAGGTTAAGGCGAATAATGGTGAAGTTGAAATAATTATTCGTGGCAGGCTTGCAACTGATCCAGATAAACAATGGCAAAATCATTGGTTTTTGAAACATTTTCATGATTTTTACTGGAAAAGACTTATGAAAACTGAGATAGATCAGCAAAAGCAAGAGTTATATCAGGATTGTTATAAATTTCATGGGAATTTGAAGACTTTTTTCCGTTTATATCAGGTTGAACCAGATAGGCAGCCATTCCGTGCACCAAGTGGTATGGAAACAAAGTAAAGCTTATTAAGTATTTATTTTTCTTATATTTGTATGAATGTAAAAGATATTGTAATGCGGGCGGAAAAGGAGTTTAGTAGTGAAGGATTTTTTCTTTCTCATGTGTTTAAGATGTATGAGACAAGTGACAATGATAATTGGCAGGTTGGCTTTTATTCTGAAGAGAAAGACGCTGTTGTTCCTGTTGAGATTGAAGGAGATACGATTAGGGTTGGTCAGGAATCAGAAATATTCAGGAAAGATAAGATCAATAAGCTTGTCATGGATGATGTTAAGTTAGATATTAGTGATGCTCTTGGAAAGGCAAATTTGCTACAAAAAGAGAAATATAGTGTTCATAATCCAGTTAAGATAATAGTGATTCTTCAGACAATCCCGGAGGGAACTGTATATAATATTACATATATTACTCAGAGTTTTAAGACGCTGAATATAAAGGTTAGTGCAATTACTGGTGATATTGTTGCAGATA
>CAZYEG010000101.1:0-5014 GCA_964646365.1 uncultured Methanosarcinales archaeon | reverse complement strand
GAGAATACTTTCCATCACAACTTCCACACCACGCGCTTCTAGGGTTTGAACAAACATAATCAATAAGTTCTTTTTCTTGGTCCTCAGTAATGTTGTGTAACTTAACATACATCTTATAGACATCAAAGCCAAGCTTTGACATATTGATTACAGTCAAATAATCTCTAATCACTCCTTCTTTATGATATTTATTCAATCTGTACAAAACACTTTCCCTTGATAGGTTAACTTTTTTTGCAATTGCCGAAAGAGGCTGTCGAGCATTCTTATCAAGCTCATAATAGATTCTCTTATCCTTTTTATCAAATTCAATTGGCATTTATTAATATTAATTGAATTATTGTTATAAATTTATCGTTTTTCATTAAAAATTTAAAAAATACTTTAATATATACTGTTTAATCCCCTAGTAGTGATAAAAATGAGAACAATGTTAAAGTCAAAAATACACAAAGCAATCGTAACACAGGCCGACCTAAATTACATAGGAAGCATCACTATAGACAAAGCACTAATGAAAAAAGTTGACATTTTGTCAGGCGAACAAGTTCTAATTGTTGACAATACAAACGGAACAAGACTTTGGACATATGTAATCGAAGGAAAAGAAAACAGCGGAACAATATGCATGAATGGAGCTGCTGCACACCTTGTCAAAAAAGGTGACGAAATAATAATCATGGCATTTGCTTTAACAAAAAAAAGAATCAAACCAAGAAATATTTTAGTTGACAAACAAAATCGGTTTCTTTCAAAGCTGGATATTCATACAATTAATTCTATCAATGGAAAAAGGGGAGGAAATAATGACTAAAGTAATGCTAATGACAACACCACTTGTCACAAACAAAGATGATCTAAAAAAATCAGCAATGAATAATGGATTATTATATATTGGTTCGTATCTAAGAAACAATGGCCATGATGTAACTTTAGTTGATACCATTATTGAAGGTTGGAATAATGTAAGACACCAAAAAGATAATGTAACCGAATTTGGTCTTCCTAACGAAGATTTGGAAAAAAAAGTAATAGAATATAATCCAGACATCATAGGAATTAATCTTGCTGCAACAGTAAGCTATCCTGGTTTTTTAAGACAAATTAAGTTCTTAAAACAAAAATTCCCAAATAAGATGATAATTGCAGGCGGTGCTCACCTTACTGCCCTTCCTGAAAAATCTTTACGAGATTCATTAGGAAATCTTGATTATATTGTTCATGGTGAAGGAGAAAAAGTTGCATTAAATATAGCAAACAATGTTAACAATACTAATGCTATACAAGAGCAAAACGGAGTAGCATACCTTGATGCAAATGGAAAATTTTTCATAAATCCAGCTGAACCACTAATCAAAAACCTTGATGACATAGGAGACCTCGCAATAGATCTCATAAAGGATCTACCCTTCACTCTCAATCCAACATATGGAGGATCAGCTCATGGGAAAAAATATGCAGATTTATTTCTATCAAGAGGATGTCCTAGAAACTGCGGTTTTTGTTACACACCACAAATGTGGAGAAGAGTAGTTAGAAAACACAGCCTAAACTGGATTTCTAAAACATTAGATCAGTTTATTGATGCTGGTTTTGGTCATTTTATTATACAAGACGATAATTTTTCAAGGATGGGGGACTGGTCTTATTCAGTTATGGATCTGTTTAAAGATAAAAACGTAACATGGGAAGATAATGGAGGATTAGAAATGGAAAGCCTAGACCCGGAGATAATAGAGAGGATGGCTAACACAAATTGTACTACACTCTTCATTCCATTAAATCTTAGAACAAATAATACCAATAAAGTTTCAAGAGATTTATTAAATCAATACACAAGTGTTTTAAAAGCTGCAAAAGAGAATGGAATATTTATTTATACTGCCCACATCATGGGATTTCCAGATCAAACGATAGAAGGAATGCGAATACAAACGGAATTTGCAAAATACCTTATTGATACTGGCTTATCAGATTTTCATGTTGTATATGGTTATTCTGTTCTTCCAGGAACCGGAAGATTTCACCAAGTAATGGAACCTACTAAAAATGGAGAGTATCAAGTACGAGCCGACTGCGACGTCAAATTCCATGGAGGTTGGCAGAACTGGCCATTATATTCTATCAATCACCCACAGATAGGAAGTACAACATTTACATACGAAGAACTTAAAGAAGAATATTTTCAAACCATAAATACCATCAATGGAACAAATTCCAACCAGTGGTTCAATGGAAGAGAATGGCCAAAACCGCCAACCAGAGTACTCGACCATAATGCAGCAATCAATAGATTCGAGCCATATCTTGAGTAAACTTTTTAAACATAATGCACCTTAATAATATTTATGTTACCATTTACACAAATATGGCTGCTTTCAAGAAAAGCATTAAACAATGACAATTATCTAACAGAACTTCTAAATGAACATTCTGAGCAATTTAAAATTGTCAACAAAAACATGAAAAAGTTAAAAAAAGAAGGCCATCAAATGGGAGAAGATCTAAGAAATAAAATATTCGTAAACATCCACATCCCTAATCACACAAAATTTACAGACAAAACAGCAAACGATTTCAAAGGAGTGATGGAATTAAAAACAATCATGCTTCATCACAAAATTACTTCTTCACTAATAAAACAAAAAAGAAACAAAGTAGAAAAAATTGCACAAGACGATGAACACATCGATAAAGAATTCGCAGAATTTGCAACAATTTGTAAAGATTTCATAAATACATCAAGAATCATCAAACAAGTTGAAATGGCAAGGGGCGACATATTAAGAACCGGATTATTATCAATAAAACATAACGAAAACAAGTTCGAGTACTTTTAGATTATTTCTTCTTCCGAATCAGTCTCATCTGCATAAGCATCTACATCAAAATCTTGGTCAATCTTATCTGAGTCTTCACCATCTTCATCAAATGACATCTGTTTCACCTCTATAATTTGGAGTACTAGCCACTAAATATAATGCTTGTGACCAGCCAAGTGGGGTATTTGAATTATGATTATTAGTTTTTGCAAAATAAAGTTCAGGCAGTTCGCCTTCAGCATTCATAACTGATAATGTTTTTAACATATAATAATGATATCTCTTCATGTCACCAATCTCACCATATATTTTTGCAAGCCACGGAAAACCCATTGTCCATTCTGGTTCGCCATTCTCACTTCCATAATATTTATCATCCTTATATCTAATAACTCCTTTATCTTTTACAAGATGCTTTTCAACATTCCTAAGTATTGCCTCTCTTTGTTCTACAGAAACAACATTAAACGGATAGATTAGTGAAAGTTGTGCCAAATCGACTTCTTTTGTAACAGACTCTCTTGGCAAAAGTACATCAAGTGTTTGTTGACCATAGCTTATAACATATTCAGGAACATGGATTTTCTTAACAAAATGACCATCATGAACCTCCTCAAGATCATTTACAAAATCATCAGATATGATTGGAATCTTAAAAACGGACTTTTTAACTTCTTTTAATGCTGCAACACAAGCACCAACACTAGACGAATGAACTTCCTCATTTTCTTCCCAAACTCCATTATCCTTATCAGCCCAATACTCTACGCTTTCAAGATAATGAACCAGTTTTTGGATCATTATAAAATGATGTCTCTGCCTGACCACTTGGGTTCCTTTATTGGTAAGCTCTGCAACTTTAAACAAAAAAAGTCCTATTGCATCATTTTGTTTGTTACCCCAGTCTTCATGAAACTCTGAAAGTGAATCTGGACAGAATCTTGCATGAATATATTGATGTTTATGCTCAGGTTTCTCCATTATCGCCCAATCAATCTTCCATTCATGCTTTAAAAGTATGTTAAATATTGAATGATATGTCTTAAGAGCACTCTCCATATCCACATGCTCCATACCTATCGCTTCATAGACATTGTCTCTTATCCAGGCCTTATCGTAGCCCGTACTGACCTCTTTTGAAGCAGCTGAGAATAAACCATTTGGATGCTGAAGACCTTTTAGAATGCTAATACTTTTTGCACGCATCATTCATCTCCTCCCGCAAGCTCTTCTAAAGCAGTATAACTCTCTTTTTCTTCTGCTTCACTTAACTCTTTATATGAATTATATCTCTTTTTTGTCATTATATCCAATCAGTGAGATTCCATATATAAATGTTTCGGTTTTGTTATCACCTGAAAGGGACAACATCTGCTCTAAATAATTTCGTCACCAACTTGGGACATAATTCTGCCTCCTAACCGCTTAAAAAAGCAAAATTTATATAGTTCGAATTTCTACTTAGAGTAACATCAGTTATTATGGGGGTATAATATAATGAAAAAATTAATCATGACTCTATTTGTTGCGTTAATGGTAATCAGTCTATTTGGTTGCAAAGAAACTGCAGTTGAAAAAGAAGATCCGATAAGCCCAGAACTTACATTCACAGTAAGTGATGAGAAAAAGTCTACAGATGAACCATACATGTTAGACCAATGCCGAAATCTCTGTGGTGACGGATACTGCAATGAATACAGATGTCTAGAACATGGCGATGCTCATTACGGCGACCAAGATGGCGTACTTTATGAAGAAGAGTGCAACTCTGTAACAAGAAGCTGTCCAGAAACCGAAGAGAATTGTGCTGAAGACTGCGCATAAACAAAACATTTTTATTTTTTTAAATTTCTTTTATTATTATGAAAGTTATTCTAAAAGAAAAAAAAGAGATTTCTACTGGCACTTTTGAATTTACATTCAGTCTAGATAAACCTGTAGAATTCAAATCTGGCCAATGGGCTATTCTGAAACTTAATGAATTAAAATATCCAGATGATAGGGATGGAAAAAGAGTACTTTCAATAACGAATTCTCCAAACGAAAACACACTTCTAAAATTTGCAACAAGAATAAGCGACTCTGGTTTTAAGAAGACATTAAACGAACTTCCAATTGGAGAAAGCGCAGAAATAGAACGAATTGGTGGCAAATTCACACTTCCTCAAATTTCATGCCATATTATAATGATT
>CAZYEG010000100.1:0-5148 GCA_964646365.1 uncultured Methanosarcinales archaeon | reverse complement strand
GAGAATGTGTCTTTTATTAAAAGTGCATATGAGGATCCTGTTATAAAGGCAATAATTCTTGATATAAATTAACCAGGAGGAAGTCCTGTGGCATCCGATGAGATTGCGCAAGCATTAAAGGCAACAGACAAACCAACTGTAGCAGTAATAAGAGAGGTTGGTGCAAGCGGTGCGTACTGGATAGCAACTGCATGTGATGTAATCATTGCAAATAGGATGTCTATAACAGGAAGCATTGGAGCAACATCATCTTATCTTGATTTTTCAGGACTGATTAATAGATATAATGTGTCTTATCAAAGACTTGTATCGGGCGAGTTTAAAGATATGGGGACACCATTTAGAGAACTGACAGATGAAGAGGTAAGGATTTTTAACGAAACTCTTGAAACAATAGAGGAATTTTTTGTTGAAGAAATCTCAGCGAATAGAGGAATGACAGTTGATGAAGTTAGAAAGTATGCAGATGGAAGATTCTTTTTAGGTATTGATGCACTGAAGTATGATTTGGTTGATATGAATGGTGGCATGAAGGAAGCTTATGAGTATACTGAAAATATTCTTAATATAACTACAAGTCCTGTCTACTATAGGACAGAATCAAGTATTTTTTCAGAATTCTTTGCAATGGGAAAAAGTAAGATCAATTATGAATATGGGTTGAAGGTATGATGAAGAAAAAAGATAAGGTTGTAGTAATAGTGTTCTTATTCTTTTTCTTAATGGTATCTGCTGGACTTATTTACACTCCAATTAAATATAAGGTACTTGGAGATGATGTTGAGATAAGGTTGCTTAAGAAAACTACTGATCCAGGAGGAGAACTCCCGGTAAGTGTTTATCTTGATGGAATCAATGTAGATGATGGAGTAGATGTTCGGTATAAAATAATTAAGAATTCTGAAGCTGTTTATGAAGAGACTGATAAGGTTTTTCAAAAGAAATATGAGAAGGACATATCACTTGCAGGGATAATGCAACCAGGCATTTATAATTTAACTGTTGATATTTTGGCAGGGGAAGAGATACATAGTCATGAATTAGAATTTAAGATGATAAGTTTTACAAATTGGTGGATATCTGTGCTTGTTTTTGTAATAATAATAATTATTGTTCATACCGCAATAAAAGGATTTACTGATGTTCATTTTCATGAAGAGAAAATTGCATTAAAAGAATTTCATGAGATATTAAAAAAGTTGAAGACAAAAGATTATCATGAGGCAAGAAAACATTTTACTAAACTTGAGGAGGCGTATTTTAAGATAAAAAATCCTCCAAAACATGTTCATACTTTTTTTAATGATGCTCATACTAGAGTAAAATCTTTGAGAGTTCGATTCTTGATGGCAGATTTTGATAGGCTTTATAGAAAGCTTCTTCGGGGCAGGCATAAAGATGATCTTGATGAGTTTAAGAGAATCTCAAGAATACTTATATCTGAGAATATATCAGAGAAAAAGAAGAAGTATGTTGATGATAAATTTAGGAAGATAATTGAGAAAAAATGAAAAAAATATATTTAATGTTGTTTTTGTTGTTGGTTGTGGGGTGCACGGAGCAGGTTGTTGAAGTCGCTGAGTGTAGTACTGATGCAGATTGTGTTGCCGCAACTTGTTGTCATGCGTCAGAATGTGTACCAAAAGCAGAGGCTCCTGATTGTAAAAGGGCTATGTGCACAATGGATTGTCGCCCAGGCACCCTTGACTGTGGTCAGGGCGGATGTGTATGTAATAACGGCAAATGTGATATAGAACTTTATAGGTGAATAAATGAGGAAGTTTGTTATTTTTATTTTACTTGTTTTGCTCATTGGTATAGTTGGAGCTTCAAAGTTTGAGGATTCTGGGGATAAGATATTTCTGAAATCAAGAACGATTGAGAAGGTGTCTCAGAAAATGATGATGATGAATAGTTTGGCTGAAAAGTCATCTTCTGCTAGACATGCGATTGTTCAATTTGAAAAAGTTTTATCTGATGAAGAAAAAAGGGATCTTGAAGATATAGGTGTGAAGTTTGATTCTTATATTCCTGATAAAGCTTATTTTGTAAGTCTTCCTGAAGGTTTTGATGAAAACATGGAAGGAATTAGTCAGGTTGTTGATATTCAAACAAATGATAAAATTTCTGCAGATTTGCTAGAACGAATGTCTGAATATTGTAGTGAGTGTGTGATTAAAATTCATGTAAACTTTTTTAAGGATATTACTAAAGACAAAATGCAATCAATACTGGGAAGTTATGGAGAAATATTATCATCTTTTGATAATAAATATATTATTAATGTCAAGAAAAAGGAAATTGATTCTTTACTCGATTATGATGAAGTAAAATATGTTAGTTTTGGTGATTTTATAAAAATTTCAAGGATGGACCAGGCAAGAATATCTTTGGGTGTCGATACTGTATTTTCTTCAGATTATTTGCTCAATGGGACCGGAGTTGTTGTTGCTGAATGGGATGAAGGATGGGTGAATTCAACTCACGTTGATCTTGTTGGAAGAGTGATAATAGGAGATAACAGTATCGGGGGAAATATCAATTGTAATGTTGGTGGTACATGTGCTCCAAAAAATCACTCAACTCATGTTGGTGGTATAATGATGAGTAATGGTTTAAGTACTTCAGGTGTTTATTCTGGAATTGCACCTAACGCGACGTTGATAACATATTCATGGCCAAATGATGATGCTGAAACGATTGCGGAAACCAATGATTCAATAAAGAATAATTCAATATTGTCGCAAAATTCATGGGGGTGGGAAATTGGTTCTTGTGCAGGTTTTGGAGAATATGATTCGGTTACAGAACTATATGATGAGTTAGTGTGGGGACTATATTCTGAAAGAAGTATGTCTATTGTGTTTGCAGCAGGTAACGATGGTTTAAGTTGTGGATCTTATGGCACAATTGGAGGACCTGGGGCAACGGCAAAAAATATAATTACGGTTGGATCATACGATACAAATGATTTTAGTATAAGTGTATTTAGTAGTAGAGGACCGACAGATGATGGAAGAATAAAACCTGATGTTGTTGGACCAGGATGCGAATATTCTGCAATTTACAATTATGCAAATCCTGCGAGATCTATATGGTCCACTTTTTCAACTCTTGGTTATCATGGTAGCTGTGGCACATCAATGTCTTCACCTGCGGTTTCTGGAGTAATAATTTTAATGCAGGAATATTATTGGAGATATTATACTGATACAAATATGAGCCCAAGTATGGTAAAGGGATTGTTATTGCATACAGCTACAGATTTAGGTAATGCTGGGCCAGATTATATTTTTGGGTATGGTGCAGTTAATGCTACAAAAGCTTTGGATTATATTCGTCAAAGTAAAACGGATAGCAATCTTTTTAATGGAACATTCTCGTCGACAGGGGAGTTCTATGAGTACAATGTTACTGTTTTTGATGAATTAAAAGCAACTTTAGTGTGGACAGATTATGCAAGTACCGATGTTGCAGCTGTAAATCTTGTAAACGATCTTGATCTTATTGTTTATAATTCTACAGGTGATAGATTGTTTCCTTGGACGTTAGACAAAGACAATCCTGCAGACTTGGCAGTTCAAACTGTTAAAGATAATATAAATAATGTCGAGCAAGTATTTTCTTCAAATTCAGGTGGTGGTGTAATTAGGATTAGAATAAACGCAACTTCAATAAGTCAATCGGGTCAAGATTTCTCGCTTATTGTTAACTCTGATATTGGTTCTCCCAATATTACTATAGTTTATCCAGATAATAATTCTTATGTTCTGAATAACTCGTTTGTAAATATTACATCGAATGAAGATTTGGATGTAGCAATTATTGAAATAAATCAGACAAATAATTTTACTATGGTTGGAAGTGGAAGGAATTATACCTATTCACTTGAGAATTTAACTTTGGGGAATGTTTATACTTATAGGGTTTTTGGAAATGATACTTACGGTAATATGGGGTTGAGTGAAGAGAGATCATTAAATATGTCAAATAATATTCCTACTGTTGTTAATTTAACAATTAATTCATCCGATTCTCAAAACAGAACAAATTCAACGTTAATAATAGATTATGCTATTCTTGATCAGGATCATACAGAGCACAATGTGAGTGTGAACTGGACGAAGAATGGAGAATCTACGACATATTCTAATTTAACATATCTTGCACCAGGCAATACTTCAAGAGGAGATAATTGGACAGTATTTGTTATGGTCACTGATGGTATTAATTGGAGTGATAGATACAATGCAACAATAACTATTCTTAATACTGCACCACAATTGAATACAACGCTAATGCATTATTCATATAATGAGACAGATTTGATTAATATATCTTTGAATGTGACGGATATTGATGGTGAAGAGTTTAATGTTTCGATAACTCCTACAAGATTTGTGAATAATTCATGGAATTTTACAGGAGCTGGTGAGGTTCTTTTGGAATGGAATACTAGTGGTAAGGATTCTGGAACTCAGGAGTATACAATTCTTCTAAATGATTCGTTTTCATTTGCAGTGTATTTGTTTAATATTACCATAAATGAATCTGAGGATAATGATAATGATGGGATAAATGATTCAATCGATTACTTGATAGGTAATTCTACTAGTGTCAATTCAAGTGTCTCTTTAAACATTTCAGTAAATGGCACGACAAATCTTTCACAGTTCTTTAATCAAACACTTAATGTTTCTATTAAGAAGAATAGTACATCTATAATAGAGTTTAATTGGACATTTAATTCAACGAATAAATTGAATTTATCAGGAGTGACAATTATAGTTCAAGATGATGATGCTACGAACGGTTCAATTGTTGTAAAAGGATTAAACATTACTGGAACAAAGACACTTTATATGGATAGGATACTTAATTTGACTTATGTTTGTGTTAAGGATGCAGAGATTGATAGTATAAGTAATATTTCTGATGGATGTAATGATACTAATGAGTTTTTTATTAATTGTACAGCCACGTATACATCTGATGGATATTATTGTAATTATACTAATAACACATTTACAATTAAAGGTCTTAACCATTCAGGTGTAGTTGAGGAATGTAGAGATAGAGATGGTGATGGTTATACTGATATTATTTGTGGTGGGACTGATTGTGATGATACAAGTTCTTCGGTAAATC
>CAZYEG010000099.1:0-5150 GCA_964646365.1 uncultured Methanosarcinales archaeon | reverse complement strand
TCTCCTTATGTAAACTAGCAACACTTCCTAAATCTGTTCCACCACCAATACCAGTCAAAGGCTTCCACATATCGTATCCGCCTTTATTGTAGTAAAACACTTCGTTTTTCTCCTTTAACCAGAACTTTGCAGCAATGTAATAATTTGTATCACCATAATCAATCATTCTCGAAGTAATATTTTCTCCATCTCTAAATTTCTCAATGTCAATTACCCCAGGGTACACTCTTCCAAGCGACTCATCAACCTTCATAATCCCATTCGGAGAATAAAGCACTCTATAAGTAAACAGATCCATCTCTGTATTGACAATATCAACATTATTTACTATATACATTCTAATCAAGAACACGCAAGTAAAAACTACAACAGTCAAAAACAATAACCGAAGTAGCCACTGTGTCAGATCAAGTCCAGCAAAACCTTTTTTATTCATTCGCCCTCACCAAACCATCAGCAACAATCGATGCAAATTTATTCACATCAATCTCACGATCATCATTAATATTTCCAATTTCAAATATCACAGCATTAGGATTTTTAAGTATCACATCATGACTTCTATCATCTACTTCACCAACCTGAATAATAGCAACAGAATCAAACACCTTCTCGTCTTCATTATATTCTTTACCAAATTCAGAAGCAACATTACAAACAAGTGAATCAAAAACACTACTCCTTCCCTTAGAAATATACGCTTTAAAATAATTGCCAACACCACTTCCCATATGAATACTTATTACAATATCCCCTTCCTCAAAAACTAAATCTTTTCTTGGGATAAATGGTGCAACATCTTTAGTAATATCTCTTGTAGAATCAACAATAAACCCTTTATTTTTTAGAGCACTATCAAGCCTCTGTGCATACTCTAAAACTTTCTCAGACTCCTTTTTATCACCGTCAAACAGCCCAACACCTTCACCATGTCCAGGATCAATCACAACTTTGTTCACAACCAACCCAGAAACAATCTCGTCACAATAAAGATCATATTCATTAATTCTAAAACCAGAAGAAACATCAACAATATTACCATTATTGATGAAATCCATCCTGTCTTCTCCAGATATTCTTTGATAATTAAAACGCATCTGCCTATCTCCACCAAACATGTATTCAGTATGAGACCCAAGCCCATCAACATCGCTCACAATAACTTTCCCATTAGAAAAATCATAATTAAATTTTGTCAAATCCGCATTCTCGTTTACATATGTATGTTTTACAACATTTGGAGAAGCATAAATCACATTAAGCAATAAAGCCAAATCTCTAGATAAAAAATTCTTTTCAAAAATAGTATTACTTTCAACATCATAAACAAACCCCATAAGAGCAACAAAACACATTCCAATTAGCAAAAGTTCTACTATAAACAGCACTACATCTCCATTTATCGACCCCTTTTTTCTTCTCATACTAACTGTTCCACTCTTTTTTCATTATAAGCATCAAAATTAATAAACACGTATGACCTATATTTTTCAATATAATATGGCCAGTTTCCAAAATTCTTGTCCCTTCCCCATCCGTCACATTGTCCATACAAAAAGAACGGAGAAAACAATTCTTCATTTTCTAAAGTCGGATAATCCAACTCCCCATCATTATACGGATAACCAACTTGGTTTTTAATAACATTTATTGGCACTTTCGAAAAACTATCTACTGCGGCACCAAAAGTATTATCATCTTCTGAAACAAACCAGTATCCAACTGAAACAAACTTCTCGACTTTAGGAAATATCTTGCATTCAATTAAATCCATATCCTCAAACGCTTTATTGTTACTAGCTTTAAACAAACACAAACACGCCAGATCTTGACATCGTGACGGTTTTTCAACCACATCATACGGTTCACAACCATCTTTGACAGTCTCATCTTTGTTAAACCCAACAATAGCAAAATTCTTTGTAAGAGCCATTTGAAAACCATCTTTCTTTGCAAACACTTCATTATTTGCTAGTAATTCATCAATTTCATAATTAAGTCTGTAAAAAGTTCCTTTATTCACTTCAATTTCCTGATCATTAACAAGTAAATTCCCAAACTTAGCCCAAAGTGTTACAGTTACAAGTATTATCAGCGACCCAATAACAAGACCAATCAAAACCGCGAAACTAAGTCCCTTCTTATTTATCATGTAAATGCACCAATTCTTTCATCTATTTTTTCAGATTCATACCCGATGTAGACATAAACAACATCATTTTTTTCATATTTCTCAATATAATAGTTATTGGTTCCAAGTTCTATATCATTCCACCAACCATCACATTCTCCATACATTACAAATCTAGAAAGCTTGTCTTTATCTGGTAAGTTTTCAGGATAATCAAGTGCTATCGAATATTTTTCACCTAACAAATTCTTCTTCACATTTTTTGGTATATCTTTATCTTCTAAGTAATTACTTGAAACTAAGAAGTCAGCACCAGGAATAAGTTCACAATCAATCAAATCTTCATCATCATAATTTTCGTTGTCAAGTCCCCCATTATACAAACAAATACATGCATAATCCTCACATACTTCCGGTTTAGGTACTGCATCATTTGGAGGGCACACCTCATTTGTATATCTCATACCCTTGTTAAAACCAATAATATAGTACCAATCTGTAACTCCAATTGGAATATTTCTTCTAAACACAAACTCGCCATTATCCTGTATTAAATCACCAATCTCATTTGCCAGTCTGACATGTGTAGCTTTATTCGTTTGATCAGAATTATCACTTATTAACATCTTTGCAGGCTTTGTTATTAGAGGTATTAATACAACAACAATGATTATTGCAGCCATTACAAGACCAATTAGAAACTTTGGAGTCATGCCAAGTATAGTAAATCCACCATCATCTACCCCTTTTTTATTCTTAAATATACGCATACTGAATTTAGAACACTAATGATTTAAAGATTTTACCATTAATCTGGTGTTTCATTAACACCTGCATCACAGTAATTTCCATTCCACCCGCTTCCAGGAACATCCCTTCCACAATCAGGATCATTTCTTAATGAGTATGAAGCACCATCAATGACAATATCTTGTCCACATGCAATACAGTCAGCCGCATATGAATTAGCCACAGTAATACTTAGTCCATTAACATCATAATGATATACTACATCTTCAGGGGCGCCAGTACACAGTCTTCCATTGATATCTACAGAAGTAGGACACGGCAAAGGAACATACGAAGACATAGTTGCAGGGCTTCTTCCGTTCAGGTCTAAATGTTTTGCAATAAAGCACTGTATAAAACCATTTACCCAACCTTGAAAAACTCCAGCATACCCATTTTCATGAATACAATTATTATCATTAGCTGCGCAAGGTGCCATATTCTGATGAGGATATCTTCCACAAAGTAGACCATTGTCATACACTTCAGGTGATCTAGTACAACCATCTTCGAATTGCACTATACATCCAGAACAGGTTTCACCTAAATAGTCACAATCACAAAGTTGTGTTCCATCTGGTTGTGTTACACAGTTTGTACAATATGTGCCAGACCACCCAGGATCTGTACAAGTACAATTCAAATAATGCGGATCACAAAATTCATAATGAGTAGTTTGAGAAGGATGAAGTGACGAACCACAACTTTGAGATGCACCCACATTAGCAACATATGCATCTTCAGCATCATCATCACAATCTCCGTCTGAATTACCAAAGTCACATGCAACAAAGATTACTAAAATCAATGCCAATAATATCCATATTCTTTTTTTCATCTGTAATCCTCAAGGAATGTGTCATAATCTCTACTATTAGAGAATCTATAGACGACACCATCAGTATTCATATTATCCATACTAAATACATCACCATATTCACAATATCTCTTAAAAAGTTTATAATTATCATACTTAATCGCTTTATCTGAACAGAATGTAAAAACACATTGGAATTCCTTAGAGTCAACAAACATCTCTTTATGTCCATAACCTATAGTTTTTCCTGCACTGTTTTTTACTTCTCCTTCATAACATTTCATACGCTTTCCATCATAAGTCTTAGGATCATTATCACAAACATCAGGTAAAAAGTCATCATCAATGTCACCATTGCCAGCAGCTGAAGTCGTGCATAAGTGTTCATCATTTCCTTTATTACACATTGGCGTATAATACGCTTCATCAGTTCCTTGTGATGGTGTTTGACCAAATATTTTTACAAGTGGATTGCTCATATCTATCTGTCCATTCATTGCACTACACAGCCTACCATCATAACCATCTCTACATACACAGAAGTCACACACATAGTCAAACATCTCATCATTATCATCATCAGTTAGTAAGTTTTTGTAACTTATTCCAGCTATATCATTTTGATATAGAGATGAGCATGCATCAATCTGTGTGGTATCTATATTATAATTGATTCCAAGAATCATCACATGAAGTTTTCCAAAGATCCCTGTCATGTATAATAGAAGCATTAACGCCATAATCACTAGCAATAGAACTAACCTCATTCCAAGTGCCGTGTCGCCTTTTTTGTTCATATACATTTTATTTAGAATCAAGATATATAAATCTTTTTTAATTCTTTAATTAAGAGTTTTGATTTTTCTATGGACTCTTTTACAACTTTTAACTCCATACCCTTACCATAATAAACCAAAGAGTTCCTTTTGTATCTTAAGTCATCGTATATTGAGAACCATTTTGAAGATTTTAACTCATCTCTTAAGAAAAATCCAAGACAAACATGATTATTTACTTTATATCCATTTTTTATAACGATTGCCTGTAAAGTTTCGAGGACAGAGGTATAATACCCCTCAAATATATAATTGCCATTATTTTTGTCTATATTGATTTTTTCAAGAAATAATATCCGGCCATCTGCAACATTGAGTAACGATTTAGCCTTATTAGTGTCTGCCGTTACTCTAATTGAAGACCCAGAATTAATACAGTCTTCCCAGCCACCATCTTTCATGAAAAGACCTCCAAATTCCCATTTAAAGACATCCCATTAACAATATTGTTCATAAGTTCTTTATTTTTCACATCTTTAATGTTTTTATGAACAAATAATTGAATGTTTCTGTCTAATTTTTTACCAAATTTGCTTAATTCAATATTCTTTTTGCTTACAGTTTGGATAAATAAATC
>CAZYEG010000098.1:0-5174 GCA_964646365.1 uncultured Methanosarcinales archaeon | reverse complement strand
GAATTCGCTTTTCTTTATTTTTAGACCTGTAACGAGTTTTACTTTGCCTTTAACTTCTCCAAAATACCAAGCTTCAGTCTTTCCAGATGGTGTTTTTGGTAAAATTATGTTTCCTAGAAATGAACGCTTCTGTTTTTTTATCAATTGACTAAGTGTAGTATTTTTTATATTGAAGATTTGATTTGATTTGCCAACACCTTCTTCACCTTTCTTTAATTTTTCAACTTGTGCTGAACAAAGATATACTTCACCGTATTTTGAACCACTTGGTGGGGAAATACCTGTATGCTTCTTTACTCCTCTTATTCCCCATGGTTTTTTTACAAACTCAGGCTTTAGTAAATATATCATCTTTATAGTACCTTAGTAACGCGTATGCTGATGGCAGTATCATTCCAATGGAAAGCCACTGCCCGGTTGATAGAGCTAAAAATGTTGTGTCTACTCTTACAAAGTCGAGAAGGAATCTTCCTAGACCAAGCAAAAATATTCCTGTCCAAAAGATGAATCCATCTTTGTGTTTTTTAGTATTTAGGAAAAATAGGACTGCAAATATTGCTGTTCTTTTTATCGCTGAATATAGTTGGTATGGATGACGACATGCGTTATCAATCCTTTTGAAAACAACACACCAAGGAACGCTTGTTTTAGGACCGTATAATTCTGAGTTAAAGAAATTTCCAACTCTTCCTAAAGCTACTGGGATTATAGCTGCGACGGCCATAAGGTCGAATAATTTCAATAAAGGTATTTTATGTTTTTTTGCGTAATAATAGTTAAATAATATTACAGCCACAACTGCACCATGGAATGATAGTCCTCCTTCCCAAACTGCAAATATCTTTAATGGATTTGAAAAGTAATAAGATGGACTCCAGAATAATACTGCAAAAAGTCTTGCACCTGCTACAACTGAAATAATGTTGTAAAAAACTAAATCATCTAATTGTTTATTTGAAAGCTTGATTAATCCTTTTTTAACAAAGGATTTCATGAATAAATAGAAAATGATGAAACCAAGCGCGTATATGATTCCATAGTAACGTACTTCAAATGGACCGAGTGAAAACAGTGTCGGATTTATTGCATTTGTAAACATATGAGAATTGTGTTATTAAAGATATATAAAACTAATTGTAAATATTGTATATACGGTAGTTTTATTGTGTTGATTTGTCTTTTAGTTTATATGAAATGTGGTAAGAAGTGTGAAATATATAGCAGAGTTGTTGGTTATTATAATCCTGTTAGTCAGTGGAATCTTGGCAAAAAGGAGGAGTTTAAGGAGCGGGTGGAGTTTGTACTGAGTGATGAAAAAGAGGTCGAAAAGAAGATTAGTGGAAAGAAATAAATATGAATCTTATTTATTGTGCTAAATGGCCAAGATAGTGGAAGATATTACAAAACTGATTGGAGATACGCCACTTGTAAAGGTAAACAAGTTGGTTTCAAGTAATTCTGCAGACATATGGGGCAAATGTGAATTCTTAAATCCTGGTTTTAGTGTTAAAGACAGGATTGGACTTAGTATGATTGAGGATGCTGAAAGAAAAGGTATTTTGAAGAAAGGGGATACTATCATTGAGCCAACATCAGGGAATACTGGTAATGGACTTGCCTTAGTTGCTGCAAAAAAAGGTTATAAACTGATTGTTGTTGTTCCCGATTTTGTTTCTGTTGAGAAAAGAAGACTCCTGAAAGCATATGGAGCTGAAGTGATTATAGCTAGTGAAGAGAGAGATGGAATTGGTATGATTGGTGCAGTGAAAATTGCAGAAAAATTGGTAAAAGAGAAAGGATACTTTATGCCGATGCAATTTGAGAATATGGCTGGACCAAGGATGCATTATGAAACAACTGGACCGGAGATTTATGAGGTGTTTAAGGATATAGGACTTGACTATTTCATTGCAGGAATTGGCACAGGCGGAACTATTTCAGGCGCTGGTAAGTTTTTGCGTGAGAAATTTCCTAAGATTAAAATATATGCTGTTGAACCTGCAGAAAGTCCTGTGTTTTCTGGCGGATGCGCTGCCATGCACAAAATACAGGGGATTGGACCCGGGTTTTTCCCAAAAACACTTGATAGGACAATTTATGATGATGTGATTACAGTTAGTTATAAGGATGCTACTCAGACTGCTAAAATGATGGCTCGTAAAGAAGGAGTGTTGATTGGTATGAGTGCTGGAGCGATTACTTTTGCTGGTCTGGAATTAGCAAAAGGAAAGAAAGGAAAAAATATGGTTGTAATCTGGCCTGATTCTGGTGAGAGATATTTGAGTACTGACATGTATGATGATTAGGAAAAAATTATGACAAATATATTATGGTTTAAGGATGTTGGAAAAGAAGATATTGATAAAGTAGGTGGCAAAGGAGCTAATCTAGGTGAGATGTTTGAAAAGTTTTCAATACCAAATGGTTTTTGTGTTACAGTTGATGCTTACAAAGAGTTTGTTTCTGGAGTTCTTGATGAAATTTTAGAGATTTTGAATACTACCGATAAAGAAAATACAAAAGAATTGGAAGATAATTCTAAAAAAATTAGAGAACTTATATTGAAACAGAATGTTTCTGAAGAGTTAGAGAAAGATATTATTGATAATTATAACAAGTTAGGAGGAAAAGTTGCTGTCAGGAGTTCAGCAACTGCAGAGGATCTTCCAACTGCTTCATTTGCAGGACAGCAAGACACGTATTTGAATGTTGAAGAAGGTGTCATTGATTCAGTTAAAAAATGTTGGGCATCGCTTTTTACAGCAAGGGCTATCTATTATCGAGAGAAAAATAATTTTAAACATAAAGATGTGTTTATCTCTGTTGTTGTGCAACAGATGATTAATCCTTCCTTTGCAGGTGTTATGTTTACTGTTGATCCAATACATAAAAAGTTTATTCTAATTGAGATGGTTGAAGGTCTTGGTGAAAAACTTGTATCTGGAACAGTTACACCAAATACATTCTTTTTAGATAAAGATTCATATGAAGTGACTCAGGAAAATATTGAGTTTGAGATGGATAAATCTGTACTAAAAGAGATTGCTGAGATTGGGAAGAAAATTGAAGAACATTATGGATATCCGCAGGATATTGAGTTTGCTATTGATAAAAATAAGAAGTTGTTTATTCTGCAGAGCAGGAATATAACTACATTACAGAAAAATGATTGATATAGAAAAACTAGAGAAATTCAAAGGCAATGAATGGGATAGCCAATGGGCCGGAAGTTTTCCTGTATTGTCATTCTCTTATTGGTTAGAGATATATACATCCCTACCATTTTCAGATTTTATAGATAGATATGTTTCAAAAACAATTGTTTTCTATAATGATGGTAAAAGCAATGCTTATCAGACTGATGAAGAAAAAAGAGTATTTGGTAAAAACATCTCTAATCTTATTGAAAAAGATGAAAAAATTATTAATTTTTTTTGTGATGGAATTAAAAAGAATGCAAATATACTTCTTTCTTTTATTGAAGATATTGATGTAAAAAAATTTTCTTTTGAAATCTATAAAAAGTTTCAAAAACTTATTTCAAATTATTATAAGTTTCATATTCCTATAAAAGTGGCTGTTGATTATTTTACTGAAGATGTTATTCAAAAAACACTAAACCCCTTTGAAGAAGCAAGAGTATATGCAGAACATGTGTTTGAGAAATCTCGCGATTTTATATTCGATATTGCCAGGTATTATTCCGAAAAAGAAAATATTGAACCAGAATTGATTCTTGCAATGGTCAAATCTGAATTTGAAGAATATCTTAAAACTGGAGTTATTCCACCAAAAGAAATGTTAAGCGAACGCCATAAAAAAAGTGCATATTTATTTTCTTTAGACGGTTTGCAAATTATTTCTGGAGAAGATGTCTCTTTAATCGAAGAAATGATTTATGGCGCTAAGGATGTCGATACTGTAAAAGGTAATACTGCTTATGGTGGTAAAGTTAAAGGAACCGTTAAAATTGTACCGGATCCAACAAAAGCAAATAACTTTGAGAATGGAGATATTCTTGTAGCTCCAATGACAAGGCCAGACTACTTGCCGTTAATGGAAAAGTCTGCAGCAGTAGTAACAGATGGAGGTGGAATTCTTTGTCATGCAGCTATTGTTGCAAGAGAGATGAAAATTCCTTGTGTTGTCGGCACAAATAATGCTACAAAAATTCTTAGAGATGGAGATCTAGTTGAAGTCGATGCAGATAAAGGTATTATTAGAAAACTCTAACCAACAAACTTAATGAACTTCTCTTTGTCCTCGAGACTTTTTAGAACCAGATCAGGCTTGTGTTTTTTGAGATCTTTTTCTGAATATGATCCGGTTGCAACTCCTATGGATTTTACGCCTGCGTCTTTTGCAGACTTTATATCCAGGGGCGTGTCACCAACGACAAAAACATTGTCGAATTCGAGCCCTTGTAGTTCTGCTTGACTAATTGCTTCTCTAACAAGGTCTGCACGATTAGTGATATTGTCGCCAAAACCACCACAAATAAAATAATCATCAATACCAAGCTTTTTCATTTTCATGTGAGCAATCTTTGAAAGATTTCCTGTTGTAAGACCAATCATGTGTTTTTCTTCTTTTAGTACTGCCAATAATTCTTTTACACCTGGAAGAAGAACCATTTTTTTTTCTTTGTCAATAAACCCAGAGTACATTTCTCTCATTGCTTCAAGACAATCGTTGACTTTTTCCGTATCAAGTTTTTCGAATTTGAGTAGAGTCTCTATAATGTATCTATCTGTGTGACCATGATAATCTATTTTATGAATATCTGTCTTTACTCCAAAAACTTTTTCGACAGAAAGATTCATAGATTCAAGGTGCTTAAGCGCTCCCATCAGAATTGTATGATCTACATCAAATAAAATAAGATTCATTTTAGTGCAATACCTGTCAGTCTTTCTGCTTTGCCAATATAATTTGTTGGTGTAATTAGTAGTAGTTCTTTCTTGATCTTTGGAGAAACACTTAAAGAATTTATGAATTCGTGAAAATCTTCAATAGTGACTTTCTTGCCTCTTGTTAAAGCTTTTAATTTTTCATAAGGCATATCTTGCTTTTCTCTTCTAAGAACATTTTGGATTGCTTCTGCAATTACTTCAACGTGATCGTTAAGGTCTTCGATGATGTTGATCTCGTTTGGTTGAAGTTTTAATACTCCT
>CAZYEG010000097.1:0-5392 GCA_964646365.1 uncultured Methanosarcinales archaeon | reverse complement strand
GTAGGGCTAGGTCCAGTGTTTCAGTGACCTTCTCGGGGCTACCTCTTTCAAGGCCCCTACTGATCGTAGGCTTGGTGGGCCATTACCCCGCCAACTACCTAATCAGCCGCCGACTCATCCTAAAGCGTAATCTTTCAAGGAAAAACCATTCCAGGTTTTATCCCATATCAGGTATTATCATCAGTTTCCCGAAGTTATCCCTGACTTAAGGGTAGATTATCGACGTGTTACTGAGCATTATGCCGGTCCCCCGAAGGGGGCCTGAACTTGCATGGCTTAGTCGAATTCCAATAGCAGCAACCTCCCGCAGGATCAACGGGTATTCGTACAAATCCTTTACTTCTTGCCGCAGATTTGTTATATTATTGGTCGCAAAATTGCATTGTACTTAAAAGAATTGTTTGTCCAAAAGGACATTTAATTCGGTTCGTCATTTCTACATCATACTTGATAGTAACATCAAGTACTCATTTTTGTGAATGTCATATATCACGACCCAATCGGGTGTGAGTAGAATGGTGGTGATTGAAATTTTTGTTAATTTGGAGTCATATTTAAAGCTATTGGTTTTAGGCTTTATTTCGCTTTCTCTTCTCTTTCTTCATTCGTTTTCGCTGCCACTTCCATCTCATCTGGCCTTTCTTTTTCCAACGTCTTGAACTTCTTTTCATTTTTTCTCCAATTGCTTATTGTTAAAAGCAAAATTAGGGAATCTCAGGGGATTTATAAGCGTTGTGGTTTTGCCACTTTTACTATTTGTCTATAAATTCCCCCATTTTATCACTCAAATCTATGAAATCTTGCTCTTCGATTCCCTCCACCTCTTTAATTGGGTACATCGTAGTCCTCGTAGTCTCCTCTATAAATGTCTTCGAGCAGACGTTCGTGCAAATAATCCGTTACAGTTTTTTCGTCCATATTTACACCCCTTTATCACAGTTATAGATATAGAAATATTTAGAATCTAGGCATATATGGTATATATTTTATAAAATTCTCAACGTTCTTATCATTTATGCCTTCACTAGAAGCAGAACTCACAGATGATAATGTATTATCCTATGCCAGAGCAGGCGTTGAACTAGGTGAATATATGGGTGTTTTAAGCCAAGCTGGGTATGATACAGTACTTTTACCTTCTAGAGGAGCGTACCCATTGTTTAAAATTGCCACATTATCTAACATGATGGACATGGAAAGTGGTAGATTTAACGTTGTGACTATACCATTTACTGCAGATAGTGAGGATGGAAGTGATATTGCAACTCAAATAAGAAATTATTGGGTTCGTGTTTATTCTGCTATGCAAAGTGATGATAGAGAACAAAATCTTGATTATCAATTTTATAAATTTGTGCTTCGAGAGGTTATTGGTCTCCCTACAGAAGAAGAATCTAATGCACGTTTCTCTAACGCTATTAAAGAAAACTCACCTATTCCTAGTAGAAATAATATATCTGATTTCATCCCATACGATACCGTGTCTGGCAAAACCATCTATATCGACACAGTTATCTCTGGAAAATCTTGTTGCACTATAATGGACGCTCTTGACGAGCATGGTATTGACTATCACGCCGTGTTAATGCTTGACAAAAATGGTTCAAAATTAAAACACCCATATAAATCAAAAATAGATACAAAATTAGGATTGAGACAAGCGACAACGATAAATGTCCCTCGATTATTTACTGAAGACCAAGGACCTTCAATGATTGGTGTTACTTCTGTTGTCTTCCCGGGACTAATGATAACTGCGGGAGAATATTTTGATAAAATGCCAGCTGCAGGCTTTTGGTTTGAGGCACCTACAGCAGATAAACCTTTGATGGTCGCCCATAATGAGCCTATATCAAATACTGAATTTATTATGGATATGATGTTATATGTTGGAACTATTCTTGTTAGAGATG
Organism: uncultured Methanosarcinales archaeon; assembly: GCA_964646365.1. Classification (GTDB taxonomy): domain Archaea; phylum Nanobdellota; class Nanobdellia; order Woesearchaeales; family CAZYEG01; genus CAZYEG01. Next base: position 3,479 of record CAZYEG010000097.1, on the reverse strand, counting down.
ACATTGGTAAAGCGGTAAATTCTCATGGTGTCGATGAGGCTAAAAGAGATTTTCCCAAAATGCACAAACATCTTGTTAATCATATTAAGGAAAATGATTTACTTAATCCAGAAGCTACTGAAAAAGAATATAAACTTGGTTTTGAAAGATTTAAGACAAAGCCTGTATCTGTTGATGCTACGAGTTCACATGTTCTCGAGGTAAGATTTGACGATGGTGTTGCCAGAAAAATTATGCAAGATTTTGCTAGAAAATATATGGTGTGATTCGAAACCTTTATAAGGACATATTTAATCCTTAATTTTGCTTATGCGGAGATGCCGGAGTGGTCAAACGGGATAGGCTTAGGCGATTCATTTGAATTCGTTTTCAATGGATTGAAGAAACCTATTGGCTTAGTGCCTACGTGAGTTCGAACCTTACTCTCCGCATCAATTACTTTATGGTTCAATGCGGATTAAATTCGCATGAAATCATATTTTTCTTTAGAAATTAAATTTGATCTTGCAAATAAAGTTTCACAGTATCTAACATATATTGTTCTATTTCAGATGTAAATATATCTAACTCATCCATCTCAACACCATATGACCCGGCCATCATTGGGATTATACTAAAAGGAGTAGAGAGAAATTCTTTAACTTTTGGTCGATCCCACCTCTGAGGAAATGATCTATCTGCAAAATCTTTGAATTCTTCATTAGAAGAATATAATCTACCAAATGAGGCCCCTAGACTTTGACAAAAATCAGCACCACTAATTAATCCCCTGTCAATCCCGAATCTCATAAACTCTTTTGGATCTGAAGAATCAAGGGCTAATTGTGCATACTCATTCGCATAAGGCTTATCATATATACATAATCCTGGCCCCATTCTTTCCCCTTCATTAGTAAGTTCAGGATCAATACACCCCACACTATGACGGAAAGACATATAGATTAGCTGGTCTGCAACCTCACTAAATTTATAAAACTCTCTTCTATCTTGAAAATTCTCCTGAAAAACATCATAGTCTGGATGCTCTTGCCAATTATTAACATATTTAGCAAGTAAATCAGAATCAAGACCATTTTCCACAGCCCTTTGTTTTAAATCCAATTGTACTTCTTCAGATTGAGAATAAAGATTTTGATATCCTAAAAACAAATCTCTTTCTGAGAGTTCTGTTGATTGTAATGCTGTAGAAAGTTCAGACGTACGTTTAACATTTTCAAAAATATTGACTAAAGAATCAAGATTACTTGCACCAACCTCAGGAAATATTTCATCCAACGATGTTCTTATAGCCATAATTGAAAAAATATTGTTTTTAACTTATAAATCTTGCGGTTTATTAACTCCTGTTTAGTGATTACAATAAGGGTGCGCCTTATACTCTCCGCATGTTATTCTTTTTATTTGTCTATACAGTCTATACTTAATGTTTAAATATTTAAAAAACAGATTATCTGTATAGAGGAGGGGGTACTAATGGAAATACATTGTTACGACGCCGGTGTGCCTGACTGCGGATATGTGGCGGAGGGCAAGGATGAAGCCGAGCTTGTGCACAACTTCATGGAGCACATGAAGGGTAAGCACGGAACGGTTCTGGATAAAATGACGCCTGCCCAGAAGGGACATATAATCCACAAGGTGCACCACACGCTCCATATAGACAACAGACGAAAAAACCTATGGTGATAGATTTTTCGGATGGTAATCTGAGATTTGGTTAGGTGGGGTTGTTTACTGGTAATATTTTTCTGATTAAGTTTAAAAATAAAAAGCGATTCTTCTCTTTTACTATGGAAGAGATGACCTTAAAAAATCTTCGTAGCGTCCTGAATGATTTGGATGCAAAAGTAATGGATGCTTTTATCAGAAGATCAGAGTATAGACAAAATCTTTGGCTTTATGAAGAACCTGCACAAGCTGGAATACTTACTGGATGCGTGGATGCAACCCAGGAGGATAGAGAGTTTGTGTTATCCTACCCGGACGCAACTTATTTTGGTCTGAAATTTATATCAACTGAACTACAAGATGCTAAAGAAGGACTGTTTGAAAGATTTGGAGAACGTCCTTTCTGTATATCTGTTCCTTCTGCCACGCCTGAAGAGAATTACCCATTTCCTACGAAAAGTGCAGAATATTTTGCCACAGGAGACATTGAACAGAGATATCATGATATGATCCCACATTTTTGTAAACCTGGTATGGATGATAATTATGCCGACGCTGTTAAAGCTGATATTGAAGTGCTGCGAGCGGTCTCAAGGCGAGTGCATCATGGTGAACTTGTAATGCACCTTAAGGCTACTACAAATCTTGATGAATATGTTGTAGCTGCAAATACTCCTGATAAAACTTATGCAGAAGGGAAAATTGTTAACCTACTTACATCTAAAGAAAGAGAAAACGAAGTTGTCGAGGGTTATGGTGCAATTGCCAAAGAAGCTGGTCTAGATGCAGAATTGTTCATGCAATTTGCAAAAGATATGATTGGTATTACAAAGATCGTTGAGGTCTAATACTGTTTTGATAATTATAGAGCGCCTGATAGCAATAATGTGCTTTTGTCGCCGACTCCTTTGACACAGTTTTAGCCTGCACTAAGCCCTAGATTAAACACTAAGGATATGTTTGTATCAAAAAACACTCTTGCATAAAGAATAAATATTATGTAGAGTATTATGACATGAACAATAAATCTAAGAATTTTATTTGAATTAAGTCTAACTAACCATGTAATTGTTCCTTTGGCTACCTTTTCTATAAACATTAATGCAAAATAAAAAAGTGTACCGATTGAAAGCATGAGTAAAAGAATGTGCGAATAGATACTTAACTCAAGCCCCATTATCAGCGTCTCGAAGAATTCGTCTATAACACCAATGAGGAGAATTGTCTCGAATATGAATAAGAATTTATTATACCTGTTTATGTTGAGTCCGTTTTTAATACCTTTCTCTGTTGACTCAAAAGTCTTTATTGATTTTCTTTTTACTTTGTTTAATTTTTGTTTTAGGCTTGGTTTTTTCTTCATGAGGATTATTTTAAATTTGTTTTTTATATATTTTACTTAAAATGTGACAGTTAAATAATTATTAATAAAAGCTACAAGATAAATTTAAAAACGAGATAATATACATAATCACAATGATAACACCACCATGCCAATATTTTAATGTCTGCAACGGTTGTAGCACTCAACACATACCATATGATGTGCAGCTTGATAATAAATCGAGAACGTTAAAAAACATGTTAAAGGTCTATGATGTAGCTGTGTTTTCTGACAAAGAGTTCCATTACAGAAACAAGATGGAATTCATGTTCCAGAAAAAAGGGTTAGGTTTAAGATCAAAAAAAGGCATTACTGGAATAAATGAATGCTTGATATCTAATAAACGGATAAACGAGCTTCTTACTGAGCTAAGAAATCACTTTAAAGAAAATGATACAAAAACATTGTATCAGGCATGGATCCGTTC
>CAZYEG010000096.1:998-5439 GCA_964646365.1 uncultured Methanosarcinales archaeon | reverse complement strand
TCTTTGTTATCTTTTATTAATCTTAATTTTGGCCCACAATCTTTGCAGGCAATTGTCTGGGCGTGGTACCTTCTGTTTAATGGGTCAGTGTACTCTTTTTTGCATTGGTCACACATATCAAATTCTTTCATAGATGTAAGTGGTCTGTCGTAAGGATAGTCTTCAATCATAGAGAATCTTGGACCGCAATTTGTGCATGTGATGAAGTAATAATTGTTTCTACGATCTTGTGGGTTGCTTAGTTCTTTTTTGCAATCTTCACACATAAATATGTCTGGGGGTAGAATGGTCTCGTTTTCTGAAGATGTACTTGGTTTTATTGAAAAGTTGTCGTATGATTCGTTTGCTTCTTGGATTGTGTGATTAGTTATTTTTGCAAGAGGTGGGAGATCTGTGAGTTTTTTTATGAAGTCTTTGTCGGTTACTAGAATTTCTACTCCGTGTCCAATATTTTTTACATATCCAGTTTGTTTGAGTTCTAAGGCTTTTCTATAAATGTATGGCCTAAAACCCACTCCTTGGACAACACCAGATACAATGATTTTGTACATACTTGCTATAATTCGTGTGTTTTTAAAAAAGTAATGTTGAATTGTCAGAAAATCCGGAAAATATCACAACCCACTGGACATCTGTGCCTAAGGTATATAAAGAAAAGCTCACTAATAGTTCTTGTTCCGGGCAAAAACGGCCAGGAATACTCAACTGTGGATATGACGGTAATGTGCACCAAAGTGTCTTTATTTGATCTGTGGTTGAAATAAAATATGAAAAATGGCTAATAACACGTACTCTAAATGGACAAAGTCAGAAATTAATTATTTGAAAGATAATAATTTATTTGTTCGATTTAAATTGCCAAGATGTATGGCGTATAAGATTCCTTATCATGTTTACCAAAACCGCATCTCTGGAGCCCTGGTTGCTCATAATTAAGGAGATGTTGAAATAAAAACCGAAAGGAATGGAGGTTGGTATAAATGACAACAGGCAACAGCCCAGAAAAAAAAATAAGAGCAGGAGCAGTTTCTGCAACAGTATGGTCCAATGAAGGGACTAGTAAAACAGGAGAGAAAGTAGAGTATAAGACAATATCTCTTGAGAGAAATTATAAGGACAAGGAAGGCAACTGGAAATAGACTAATTCTTTTAGGGTAAACGATCTTCCGAAAGCGAAGCTTGTTCTTGATAAGGCGTACGAGTATCTAATCTTGAAAGAAGGAGATACAGCAGTAGCTATGCAGTCAACGCAATCTGTGCAATCAGATGAAGAAGAGATCTTTTAGATCTCTTTTTTTAAATAACTTAAGGTGATAATTATGGCAAAAAAAGATGAAGATAATAAAATTGAAGAAGAAGTTGAAGAAGAATCAGTAGAGGAAGAAAAGGAGGAAGTAAAGCCAGCAAAAAAAACTCAGACACTTGCGGATATAAAGGGAGTAGGTCCTGCGACAATTGAGAAACTTGAGGCAGTAGGGTATACAGATCTAATGTCTGTTGCTGTAGCTTCTCCGGGGCAGATAATAGAATCGACAGGAATGACTCAAAATGCTGCATCAAAATTGATAGCAATTGCAAGAAATAGTCTGGATATGGGATTTGAATCAGGCGTAGAACTTCTTGAAAAAAGGAAGAGTATAATTAAGATTACTACAGGATGTAAAGATTTTGATGATCTTTTGGAAGGTGGATTTGAGACAGGATGTATAACTGAGACTTATGGTATGTATGGCTCTTCAAAGACGCAAATTGCACATCAGATGGCAATAAATGCTCAACTCCCAAGAGACATGGGAGGGGCAGATGGACAAGTTGTCTATATAGATACAGAGAATACATTTCGGCCTGAAAGAATAATGGATATGGCACCAGGTGTTGGAATGGATCCACAACGGGCTTTGTCAAACATCAAGGTTGCAAGAGCATTTAACTCTGACCATCAGATGTTACTTTCAGAGAAAGTAGAGGATCTGATAAAGAAAGATGGTCTTAATGTTAAACTGGTAATTGTTGATTCACTTACTGCTCACTTTAGGTCAGAATTTATTGGCAGAGGAACTTTAGCAGAAAGACAGCAGAAATTGAATAAACACATGCATGTACTTTCAAAGCTTGCAAGTAATCATAATCTGTGCGTCTATGTAACAAATCAGGTTATGGCAAAACCAGACACATTTTTTGGTGATCCAACTGAAGCAATTGGCGGAAATGTAGTAGGACACAATAGTGCTTTTAGAATCTATCTTAGGAAAGGTAAAAAAGGTACAAGAGTTGCAAAACTTGTGGACGCGCCAAATATTGCTGATGGAGAAGCAGCCTTTGTGGTAATGAAGGAAGGTATCAGGGACGTATAAAAGATATTTTTTTATATTATTATTACTTTTTTTTCTTATATGAATCTAAAGTTACTTCCTTCGGGAGTTTTCTTTGTTCTTTTAATAATTCAAGCTTTTTTACATGCAATACTTTCTTCTATAGATTTTGGAAATATAGTTTATGACTTTATGGGTGGTGTGTTGTTTATTGTTGGTAGCGCAATGACAGTTTGGTCAGACTGGTTGTTTAAGAAATACAGAACAACTGTAAAGCCTTATGAAAAGCCGAATGTTTTGGTGATAAAGGGGCCTTATAAATTTTCTAGAAATCCGATGTATTTAGGGATGGAACTTATACTTATTGGGTTTGCAATGATTCTTGGAACAATAGTCTCTTTTATTTCTCCAGTATTATATGTTTTACTTATACAGAAACTCTTTATTGTTAATGAAGAGAAGAATCTTGAGACAGAGTTTGGCAGGGAGTTCTTGAGGTATAAATCACGAGTTCGTAGATGGTTTTAATTATTTGATGTATTGCGGCTTCTCTCTTGACATTATCCAGCTTGTTAGGATTCTTGTTTCGTATTCGTCGTTTGTATGTATTGCTTCGTGGATGTCAACCATTCTTGCCATGTCCCCAATGAGGTCGTCTCGTCTAGCCATGAAGTTTTCTCCGAGGAATGTGTAACCCAGGACTCCGCCCATAATTGATTTTGGTAGAAGATGAAGAGTTTTGTCGACGCGGTTAGAGAAATCCTGTAGACGTTCATTTCTTTGAGTGGAATAGTCCTGAGCTTGGATTTTCCATTCTTGAATATATTCGGATTTTTTGTAAGAAATGTTGATAGAATATGGTGCACTGTCTGGATTTTGTTTGGGCTGGTAAAACGTTTGTATTTGGCCGTTATAACGCAATATTAACTCCCGATCTGATTCGGTTTCTGAGTATTGGATAGAAAAGTCTTCAATGTCTTTATCTTTTGTTTCTTTTTCTTCTTCTGTTTTGATTGCTGCTTTTACATCTTCTGTTCTTATTAAGATGTCAAGAATAATTTCGTCAGTTGTGGTTAGAGTTTTGTTTTCTTTTTGTGGAGGTTCTTTGAAAATTGTTTTTTCTAAAGGACTGTTTGGAAGAGAGTATTTTATGTGATCTGTTAAATGCATTAAATCATTAAGAATTTCTTGAATATTGTTTTGCTGCATAATGTATAGAAATCAGTACTACTTAATAAAAATATATAAAATGAAATTATAATCATTGTTTTATAATTTATTTATATACTCCTTTCACTAATATATAAAAAGCTTTAAATATAGAATATCCATTACAAGACTTATCTGAGGGGGATAATTATGAAACTTACATTAGCAGAACCAAAATATTTCAAAGATAGCATTACAATCATATCTGAACTCGTTTCTGAGGGTAGATTTAAGATTACACAGAATTCCATTGAACTTGTGGCAATGGATCCTGCGAATGTTGCAATGGTAATTTTTAAGCTTCTTTCATCAGCTTTTACTGAGTATGATGTTAAAGAGGATTTGGAGATTGCAATCAATCTTTCTAACCTAAAACAGATTATGAAAAGAGCTGGGAATAATGATATTCTTTCACTTGAACTTGTGGAGAATAGACTTAAGATCACACTTAAAGGGAGAAGTACTAGAAGATTTTCTCTTCCAATAATAGATGTAGATGACAAGCAACAGAAAGTACCGGAATTAAAATTCCCGTTATCTGTTGAAGCAAAATGTTCTGATATTAATGATGCAATAGATGATGCAGATATAGTATCTGATTCTTTAGCATTTGTTCTTGAAGGCGATAAGCTTGTTGTTGAAGCAGAAGGAGATATGAACAAGGTAAATATTGAGATTGTTGAAGGAGAAGATACAAAGATTACATCAGAAACACCTGATAAGGTCAGAGCAAAGTATTCTATTGATTATTTGAAAAAGATGATTACAGCATCAAAATTGACAGATAAGGTAAAGATACAATTCAATACTGATTATCCACTTAAGATGGAGTTTGTATCAGTTGATAAAGTACAGATGCAATTTATTCTCGCACCAAGAGTAGAGAATGATTAATTTGAGGTGAATAATATGAGCAAGAC
>CAZYEG010000096.1:0-988 GCA_964646365.1 uncultured Methanosarcinales archaeon | reverse complement strand
TCTAAAGGCAGCGTTTGCTGGCGAGTCACAGGCAAGAAATAAATATACATATTTTGCAAAGATTGCATATAAAGAAGGTTACAATTATATTGGTAAAATGTTTGAAGAGACTGCAATGAATGAAATGCAGCATGCAAAAGACGAGTTTAAACTGTTAAATGGTATTGGTGATACGGTGACCAACCTGAAAGCTGCCATTGACGGCGAAGACTATGAAACTATTCAGATGTACCCGACTTTTGCAAAAGAAGCTGAAGAAGAGGGGGACACTGAAGCTGCCAGGCTTTTTAACCAGATCGCAAAAGTGGAAGCACAGCATCGGGATCGTTATAAAAAGCTGCTTGAAAGACTTGAGAATGGTACCCTTTACAAGCGTGATGAGCCTGTTAAGTGGAAATGTCAGAAATGCGGATATATACATGAAGGAACTGAGCCGCCACCCAAGTGTCCGGCCTGTCAGCATCCGGCTGAGTACTATACGCCTGACAGCCTGTAATATTATTTAATATTCTGTCGGTTATCCGGAAAACTTTTAATAAAAACGGATACCCGATACTGGAAAGGAATAATATGAAAAAATGGAGATGCACTAAATGCGGTTATGTTTATAAAGGTGATACACCTCCTGATCCATGTCCGAAATGTTTTATGAGTCAGGCGAAAAAGCCCGGTAAACTTTTTGTTGAAATTAAATAGGTGATGTTTGAAATTTGGAGGAAAATTTAATGTCTAAAATAGCTTTACAAGGTGAACCTGTTAATACGATTGGGGAATTGCCGCCTTCCGGTGTCAGCGCCCCGGATTTTGAGTTGGTGAATGGAGATCTTTCAACTATAAGTATTGCCAACTATACCGGGAAAAGAATTGTTTTAAATATCTTTCCGAGTGTTGATACTCCGGTTTGTGCTTTATCTGTAAAGCGGTTTAATGAAGAAGCTGCCAGTAAGAATGATACGGTCATTTTATGTGTGTCAATGGACCTTCCTTT
>CAZYEG010000095.1:0-5522 GCA_964646365.1 uncultured Methanosarcinales archaeon | reverse complement strand
TTCAAAGATTGCAGCGCATGCTGCAGACATTGCAAACGGAATCAAGGGCGCGCGTGATGATGACGACGAGATGGCAAGAGCAAGAAGTAATCTTGATTGGGAAAAGATGTATTCACTTTCATTAAATCCAGAAAAAGCTAGAAGCATGAGACAGGATCATTGTGAAGAGGATTCAGATGTCTGTTCTATGTGCGGTGATTTTTGTTCTGCTAAGATAAACAAGGAAGTGAGGGAAAAATATTGAAGATTTCAGACATTGGCGGGGAATTTGAACTCATCAAGAGGATAATCGGGGAAGAAGTATTGGATAAAGCAGTTGTTAAAGGTGTTGGTGATGACTGCGCAGTACTTGACACAGGAACAGACAGATATCAACTTGTGACAACTGACATGATGGTTGAAAACGATCACTTCTCTTTTGAGTGGCAGACTCCAGAACAGATCGGAATAAAACTCATGGAAGCAAATGTGTCAGACATTGTCTCTATGGGTGGCACCCCAAAGTACGCATTCATATCAATCTCTCTGACAAAAGAAACCACAGTTGAGAGTGTTGAAGGGATATATAATGGGATAAAAGAGTCTGCAAAAGAACACGGAGTCTTAATCGTCGGTGGAGATACTACGCACGGTAAAGAGGTCGTTTTGAATATGACTCTTCTTGGCGAGGTCGACAAGGATATTCTTTCATTAAGGTCAGATGCAAGAGTAGGTGACATGATATGTGTTACAGGAAATCTTGGCGGGAGCACTGCAGGACTTAGACTACTCTTGAAAAAAATGGAAGGCTATGTAAAAGATCACAATGAGCCAAGATCACGTAAGGTTTCTGAAGGGCAGATCATTGCAAGATATGCAAACGCGATGATTGATGTTTCTGACGGTCTTGCCTCAGAGGTTAAGCACATCTGTGATGAGTCATCTGTTGGTGCAATGATTGATTTTGACAAGGTTCCTCTTTCAGAAGAGACCATAGAGTCCGCAAAAAAGCTTAATGAAGATCCATATGATTATGCGCTCTACGGCGGCGAAGATTTTGAACTTGTGTTTACGATAAAAAAAGAAAATATTCCAAAGTTAAAAGAAGAGTTTACAGATTTTACAATTGTTGGCGAAATCCTTGAAATAAAAGAAGGTCTTTTTATTATGAAGCATGGAGAAAAATGTTCTGTAGGTAAAGGATTTGACCATTTTTCATGAATAGATTTATAAATATAATTCTTTTTTTAATCCTTTATGATAAGAGTAGGAATCGGACAGGACAGTCATAGGTTTGAGGAAGGAAAGCCGTTAATACTTGCAGGCAAGACAATTGCAAACCACATAGGGTTTAGTGCAAACTCAGATGGCGACGTAATTTACCATTCTATTTGTAACGCAATCGGTTCAGCTATAGGGAAAGGTTCTATCTCAACTTACGCAGACAAGATGTGTTTAGAAAACAAAATCACAGACAGTTCTGAGTACGTAAAGCACATACTAAACAGTGCAAAAGAAAAAGGATTCTCTGTAAATAACATTTCAATTTCAATTGAGTGCAAGACACCAAAGATTGAACCAATTGTAACAGATCTAAAGAAGAATATCTCACAATTATTAGAAATATCCGAAGAACAGGTTGGAATCACAGCAACAACTGGTGAAAAGCTAACTTCGTTTGGGAAAGGAGAAGGTGTTCAAGTTTTTTCTATTGTAAGTCTAGTTAAAGGTGAATAAATATGGAAGAGGTATCTGTTCAGGCTCACGCCAAACTGAATCTATTTCTGGATATACTTGGAATAAATGAAAGTGGATTTCATAATGTAGATTTCATAAATACAAGTCTTGATCTTTTTGACATAATAACAATCAAGAAAGCATCCGTAGGAATCACAATCAATTCTAACGATATAAATGTGCCAGTGGATGAAAAGAATTTTTGTTTTTCAGCAGCAGCAGGATTCCTTCAGAAATACAATATTGATGAAGGCGTTGAGATATTTATACAAAAAAACATTCCATATATCGGTGGACTTGGTGGCGGAAGCGCAGACTGCGCAGCAACACTTAAAGCTCTTAGACAACTTTTTGAGATCAGTGCAACCGATGACGATCTTGCAGAGATATCAGCATGCCTTACAACAGATTCTTGTTACTGTATTAGAGGAGGTCTTTGTAGAGTCATGGGTATTGGTGAAAAAGTGCAACCACTTGGCAAACTCCCACAGATGTACATTATATTAATTGAACCAGGTGTAGAGGTCCCAGAAAAAAAGACCGCCTGGATGTATAAGAACTATGATTCAATTCAAAGTCCAACACACGGTAACATAAATAATATTATTGATGCGGTCGGTAAGAAAGACACATTCCTTATCGCAAAATCAATTTTCAACGCATTCGAACAGGTGAATGTCCCAGAATATAAGATCAGTAAGGAATTGATACAACAATTAAAAGAGGAAGGTTGCATAAACGCCACTCTTTGCGGTTCAGGACCTACCGTATTTGGAATTAGTGATGATCCAGAAAAATTAAAAAGTATTGCAGCAAAGATCAAATACAAATCAATCATAACTTCGATAGAGGACGTATATCAAGATGAATAATAACAAGATTCGAAAAGAGATAGACTTAGAATTGGTTAGATTTCTCAAAGGTAAGATTAGTAACAAGAAAAGCGACCTAAAGACACTCTATAGTTTATCCAAAGATTACGTTCTTTCTGGAGGGAAAAGACTACGTCCAATTGCAATGGTCATGGCATACCAAGGAGTCAGACCAAAGATAGATAAAAAGATTATACGCGCATCAATCGCAGTCGAACTTTACCATGCATCAACTCTTATCCACGATGATATAATGGACGAGGACGAGAAGCGAAGAGGGGCTGATACAGTTTTCAAGAGTATAAGAAACAATTTTTTATCAAAACAAAAAGACAAGAAATACAATGGACCATTATTTTCATCAAATTCAAAGAGGTACGCAGTGTCGCAAGGCATACTTGCAGGAAATATTATGCAGACATTAGCAATAGAATCTCTCACAAAAAGCGGATTCCCAGAAAAACGTATTAGCAAAGCTGTCAGTGAATTGGTTTCTTGCATCGAAGATGTAAACATTGGTCAGGTTCTCGATACAGCTAAAGAAAATGATACAACACTTTCTGAGAATGAATATTTCGAAATTATTTTCAACAAGACTGCGCGTCTATTCATTTCTAGCATAAAGATCGGTCTGATTCTTGCCGGAGCAAAAGATAAGCAAATTAGATCTATGTCAAGGTATGCAGAAAATATTGGGCTCGCATTTCAGATCAAAGATGACCTTATGGATATCTCAAAAGATTCCCAGAAAGGACACGAACTTGGTTCAGACATTAAGCAAGGAAAGATGACCTTAATTATGATAAACGCATTAAAACGAGTTGACAAAAAAAGAAAGACACAATTGCTTCGTTGTTTTGGTAACGCCCACATTTCTAAGGGAGATATGAACAAGGCAATTGAGGTAGTAGAATCATGTAATGCAATAGTCGATGCAGAAGCTCTTTTAGAGAAGTTGACAAAAAAATCATTAGTTAATCTTCAAAAATCCAAATTAAAGACAGAAAAATATTTTGAAGAACTATCTTATTTTGTTTCAAATAGAAACATTTGAAGATAGTCCAAGAAATAATCTGATTGAATTCTCAAATCTTTTAAGATCTATGCATGTGTTTTTGCATGGTCCTTCCGGTCTCTTATTCGGAACACCAAGCACCATCAGATTTCTTACATCTTTTATTCCTGCAACAAGATCTCTTTCGCACGCGACAGCAATGACTGCTTTTGGTCTGTGTTGCTTTATTATTTCTCGTGCAGCTTCACCACCAGCAACAACAAAAGACTTAATATTATAATTATCCGCGATTTTTTTTGTCTTTGTATGAATATCTTTATTGAGACATCTTGGAAGAAGTACCATTAGGTCACATGGTGAGAAATTATGTTTTCTGAATGTAACAATTTTATTATTCATTTTTATGAACGAATGGTTCAATCGGTCCCTGTTTATTCCAAACCTTTTTGCCAATTTTTTTGTATGAGGAAACAGTTTTAATATGTTAAACACTTTTTTATCAAGTCCCATAAGCAAGTTGATGTTAAAAAACATTGACAACGAAAGGAGTAATATCCAAGCAATCATAAATCCAATTACACCAAGTATAAATGTCTGTACAAGCACAGGAAGTAGACGGTGTAAACTTGCAAGTCTTGGATATATGAGATATTGTCCAGTAAGAAGAATCAAAGAAAAGATAACAAGTACCACGATTGACAGAAGCAAGAATAGTCCAATTGTCGCATCGGATTCAGTATTTACTTCACCGTCCCAATCTTTCCATTCATTTCCAAGGTATTTTTTTCTTTCACTCATTGTCCATACCTTCTTTCCCTTTTTTTAAAGTCTTCAATTATTTTATCGAAGTCCTCTTTCGTGACTTCTGGCCAGAGTTTCTCTAAAAAGAAAAGTTCTGAATAATTAGATTGCCATATCAGGAAATTGCTGATCCTTTTGTCGCCACCTGTCCGTATCAGTATGTCTGGTTCATCTGCCATGTATAGATGATTTTTAAAGATTTCTTCGTCAATATCATCTACTTCCATATCTCCATTGGCAACTTCTTCAGCAATTTTTTTTGCAGCATCGACAATTTCTTGTCTTCCACCATAACCAAGTGCAACGTTGCATATATAATCATCATACTTTGAAGATTTTTCTTCAAGGTCTTTTACAATTCCTTGAATCTCTTCAGGGAACATATCAATTCTACCGATAAATCTGAACTTCACCTTATATTTTTCAAGATAATCTTCATCTTTGAATTTATTGAATTCTTTAACAAATAATTTCATGAGATAATCTACTTCATCTTTTTTACGATTAAAATTTTCAGCAGAAAAAACATATAATGTCAGTTCTTTGATTAAGTCATTCTCTTTACCGTATTTTAAGAGATTTTCAACTGTCTGTACACCTTTTTCATGCCCCATTTTCAAGGCAAGCTTATGCTTCTTTGCATATCTTCTGTTGCCGTCAAGGATTACAGCAATATGTAGAGGTTTTTGCATTAGAGAAGCTTATGCAGGTGTAAATATAAATATTGTGTTTTAGAATAAATTAAATCAGTGGAAGTTTGCTTTCTCCCATAAGATACTTATCGATGAAGTGCGCTGTTCTTCTGCCTTCAGATATTGCCCAGACTATGAGTGATTGCCCTCTCCTGCAGTCTCCAGCTGAAAATATCCCAGTTTTTGAGCACATATTGCTTTCATCAGTCTTGATATTTCCTCTCTTATTCAATTCAATGCCAAGCTCTTTTGGCAATTCTTGTTCTGGGTGCAAGAATCCTGCTGCAATTACAACAAGGTCAGCATCAAGTTCAAACTCACTACCTTCAACATCTTTCATATTAAAGCGACCATCAACCTTTTCCCATTTAACCTGCACACAAGCGATCTTTTTAATGATACCATCTTCTCCAATGAACTTCTTAG
>CAZYEG010000094.1:0-5553 GCA_964646365.1 uncultured Methanosarcinales archaeon | reverse complement strand
AATCAATAATCTTTCGAATGATGAGCTTGAGTATTGTCAATCACATTTTGATTACAGACGATCAATTGACAATTATTGGTATGTTAGATTACCAATAATGTATAAGAATACACCAATTTTCAGAAAACTAAGGATTGTTAAAGGACTAAGAAGGACACTAAAAGAGTTTCAACCTGATATCATATATTGCCATGGATTTTCTTCACTATCATTGATTTATGCTAGAAGATATCTTAAAGAGAACAGTAATGTTAAGTTGTTGTTTGACTCTCATGCAACCTATGATAATTCTGCAAGAGGTTTTTTCTCGAAACATATACTTCATAGAGTTATTTGGAAATCGGTTTATAGATTATGTAAACCATACATCACTAGTGTTCTTTCTATTGCGGAGTCAACTACTATATTTCTACAAGAGAATTATAATGTGTCAAGTGAACATATCGAAGAAATACCACTCGGCGCTGACATAAACCCAAAGCTCGATAAGAAGACTATAAGGGAAAAAATTCGAAATGAGTTGAATTGCAATGATGATACATTTCTATGTATTTCTGGAGGAAAACTTACTCAGAGTAAAAAAATCATTGAATTAATGAATGCTGTAGTTGATAATCCTAATATCAAACTAATAGTTTTTGGAAGTGTTTCAGATGACATCTTAATGGAATTTTCACAATTACATGAGAATAATCTGAATATTGTTTACTTAGGTTGGTTAGATACTGATATGATGGTTGAATATATGTTTGCTTCTGATCTTGCATTATTTCCTGGAACAAAATCCGCGATTTGGGAGTATGCTATAGCAACTGGGCTTCCATTGATTTGTGCAAAATGGAAAGGAATGGATTATATCGATTTAGGTGGAAACATTAAGTATTTCAGTACTGATAGTTCAGAGGGTATAAGGGATGATGTTGAAAGTTTAATAAATGATGTAGATAGTTATGAAGAAATGAAGGAAATAGCTATAAGATTGGGAGAACACACGTTCTCATATGAAAGTATAGCTAGAAAGGTGATTGATAAATTATGAGAATATGTGTCGTGGGACTTGGTTATGTTGGACTACCATTAGCAGTTGCATTTGCTGAAAAAGGTTACAAGGTTATAGGGTTTGACATTAACAATGAGAAGATAAAACAGTATAAAAGTGGGATTGATCCAACTCTAGAGGTTGGTGCAAAAAGACTTAAAAGAGTTTTTATGGAAATGGTTTTTACAAGTGATGAAACTTCACTTTCAGATGCTGACTATATTATTGTGGCGGTTCCAACACCAGTACTGCCCAATAATGATCCAGACTTAAGACCTATACTAGAATCAAGCAAAATTGTAGGTAGAAATATGAAAAAGGGATCAACTGTTATTTATGAATCAACTGTTTACCCAGGAGCAACTGAAGAAGAGTGTATACCTGTTCTAGAAAATGAATCAAAGTTGATATGTGGTATTGACTTTAAAGTAGGTTATTCACCTGAACGAATTAATCCTGGAGATAGAGTGCATACTCTTGAGAAAATTGTTAAAGTAGTTTCAGGTTGTGATACTGAATCTCTTAATAGAATTGCTGAGTTATATGAGATTGTAATTGAGGCGGGTGTTCACAGAGCTTCATCAATAAAGGTTGCAGAAGCATCAAAAGTTATTGAAAATACTCAAAGAGATATAAATATAGCATTCATGAATGAACTGTCTAAAATATTCAATATGATGGATATAGATACAAAAGAAGTATTAGAAGCCGCATCCACCAAATGGAATTTTTTAAAATTTCATCCAGGATTGGTTGGGGGCCATTGTATTGGTGTAGATCCATTTTATATTGCTAATAAGGCTGTAAAATTAGGGTATAATCCCAAACTAATACTATCTGCTAGAGAAATAAACGATTCCATGGCTGGTTTCGTTTCTGATATTGTTATTCATAAATTAGAAGATTTAGCTTCTAAAAAAATACTAGTTATGGGATTGACTTTCAAAGAAGATTGTCCTGATTTAAGAAATACAAAAGTTGCAGATATTGTTTCAGTTCTTGAGTCAAAAGGTGCTGAAGTAATAGTATGTGATCAGTACGCTGATGAAAAAGAAGCTATGGATGAATATGGAATTAAACTTAGTGATATAAATGATGTAAACGGTGTTGACGCAATTGTGCTAGCTGTATCTCACAATGCTTACAGGTTGATGAAAACTGTGGATTTTTTACCTTTCTTTGGAGGAAAATCAAACAAAATACTAATTGATGTTAAATCAATTCTGGATAAAAATGAAGCAATGAAATTATTTGATTACTGGAGAATGTAGGTGAATAAAATGAAAATCCCATTACTTGATTTAAAGAGACAATACAAGATGATCAAAGAAGAAGTAGATTTTGAAATTGAAAAAGTTTTAAGTTCAGCTCATTATATTAATGGACTAAATGTGAAGAGTATTGAAGAAGAAATTGCAGGATATGTTAGAGCAAAACATGCAATCTCAGTTGCAAATGGTACTGATGCTTTAGTAATTGCATTAGAAGCTTTGGGTATTGGAGAAGGAGACGAAGTTATTACAACAACTTGGTCATTTTTTGCTACTGCTGAAGCAATTGCATATGTTAAAGCCACACCAGTATTTGTTGATATAAATCTAGATGATTTTAACATTGATGTTTCATTAATTGAGGGTAAAATAACTGAAAAGACTAAGGCAATTTTACCTGTTCACATTTTTGGAAATCCATGTGATATAGATAAGATTAACGAGATTGCAAAGAGACATAAATTGTACGTAATAGAAGATGCAGCACAAGCAATAGGATCTAAATATAAAGGAAAACAAATTGGTTCGACTTCAGATATTACCACATTTTCGTTTTTCCCAACTAAAAATCTAGGGGCATATGGTGATGGAGGTATGATAACTACAAACTCTGATGAATTGGCTTCAATCATTCGGGCAATTAAAGCTCATGGTAGTGGTGCTAATGGTGAAATTGCGTATAATTTAATTAATGGAAACAAACAAGTTGAATATGAAGAAATCATTGAGAATCAAGTATATAATCCTAAAAAGTACTACAATTATTTGATTGGACATAATTCTAGATTAGATGAAATCCAAGCTGCTGTGTTGAGAGTTAAACTAAAGTATTTAGATAGTTGGAATATAAAGAGAAATGAAATAGCTTTTGAATATGACAAAAGACTCCAGAATGTAGTAACACCATCTGTTATGGATTATGCTTACTCATGTTATCATTTATATATATTACAATCTGATTATAGAGAGAAACTCATAAAACATCTTTCAGAAAATGGTATTAGTACAGGTGTTTATTATCCAGTTCCATTGCATTTGCAGAAAGCTTTTGCTAACTTAGGGTATAAGGTAGGAGATTGTCCAAATGCTGAGTATTTATCGAATAGAACTTTTGCAATTCCTGCACATGAGACTCTAACAAAAGAGGAACAAGAATATATTATAAATATTATTAATGAAGTAGGTGTTTAAAGTGTTAAAAGTAGCATTAATAGGCTGTGGTAGAATTTCGAAAAATCACATTATTGCATTGGCTGCCAATTCTGAAACAACTCGTTTAGTCGCTGTATGTGATAAAATAGAAGAAAAAGCTAATGTAAGAAAAAATGAATATTTTGATTTGACTAAAGATGATAGTGTTTTAGTATATACAGATTATAAAAAGATGATAAATGACATTGATTTAGACTTTGTAGCAATTGCTACAGAAAGTGGTTATCACTATGAACAATCAATGAATTGTTTTGATAAAAGTATTTCTGTTCTTGTTGAAAAACCAATGGCATTAAGTGTTGAACACGCGCAAAAAATGATTGATACTGCTAGAAATAAAGGTTTAAAATTGGGAGTTTCTTTTCAAAATAGATTCAACCCTCCAATTCAAGAATTAAGAAAAGCTATTGAATTAAACAGATTTGGAAAAGTATATGCTATCAGTGCTAACATATTATGGAATAGAGGCAAACATTATTATGAGCAAGCTCCATGGAGAGGGACATATGAACTAGATGGTGGCGCATTGATGAACCAATGTATTCATAACATCGATTTACTACAGTGGATGTCCAATGGTAATCCACAACAAATAAATGCAATGCTAGAGAACTACAATCACGATTACTTGGAAGTAGAAGATTATGGTTCTATTCAAGTTCGATTCGACAACGGTGTTATTGGAAATATTCAAGGCACAGTAGTTGTTAGTCCTAGAAACTATAAAGAGAACCTTATTGTTTTAGGTGAGAAAGGTACAGTTGAGATATCTGGATTGGCTGTTAATGAAGTAGTTAAATGGAACTTTGAAGATGGCATTGATTCATTAGAAAAAGTCTTAGAAAAGACTAAAAATGAAATATTAAATGTATACGGGAATGGGCATACACCACTGTACACAGACTTTATTCAAGCGGTTAAAACCAATACTAATCCGTATATATCTGGTGAAGAAGGTATAAAATCACTTAAGATTATTCTTGGTGCTTATGATGAAGAAGGTGTTGGAAATGGTAAACGTAAATTTAATTGCTAAATTCTTGAATGAAAACAATATTGAGTATAAATTAGCTAATACAAATAGTGATAGTTTTCTTTTTAGCGATTTAGGATTTACATACGGTTTTAAAGCTATACCTAATGAAAAGAAGTTGATATTCTCTGATAAGAAATTGGATATCAAGCTGCCACAAGTAATTTGTGATAAACCAAAATATGTTATGTATTATGTGCTTTTTAATATGGATACTTCTGACCAGAATAATGAAAATCAGTACTCTAAGCTTATAAAATATAAAGATAGTAATATGATTAGGTATGATGTTCTAAATTCATTACCAGAAGGTGTGGTTATTGGAAATAGTAATGTTATTGGTGGGATTCCTTTTTCATTCTATGAAGTTAAAGGAAAAAAATATCGTGCTAAACCACTTAAGTCTGTTGTAATAAAAGATTATGTACATATTTCTAATGGTAATGTGATTGATTCTGGTATTTTTGAAGATACAATTTTAGAAAAAAATGTAAAAGTAGACTCAAATGTATATATCGCACATGATGTATCTATAGGAGAAAACAGTATAGTTACTTCTGGTGTTTCAATTGGGGGACACTCAAAAATTGGAAAGAATTGCTATCTAGGAATGAACTCAGTTATTAGAAATGGAGTTTCACTGGGTGATAATGTAATAGTGGGAATGGGAGCTGTCATAACGAAATCATTTAAGAGTAATGTTACTCTAATTGGAAACCCAGCAAAACCTTTAGTTAAAAACAAATAGAGCACAATTGTGCTTTTTGTTACAATATATACAGGTGATAATATGAAGAAATTAAAAGGATTTTATGATTCCCATCTACATGTACTAGGATTAGGCTTCAACATGAACACAATTGATTTGGGAGTACTTAAATCTATTGATGAAGTTAGTAATAATCAATCAGACATAGACCTTATATTTGGTAGAGGTTGGCATGAAGAAAACTTCAAAGAAAAAAGATCATTACATAAGAATGATCTTGAAAGTATTA
>CAZYEG010000093.1:0-5581 GCA_964646365.1 uncultured Methanosarcinales archaeon | reverse complement strand
ACTCGACCTCGGCTAAGTCGCCTGCCCTGAGGGGCTGCCTCCTTTGTGAAAACATTGTGAGGTGGCCCCTTGGCCTTACTAATTTTTGTCGGAACTAACTGTGTGTTGTTAATCCAAAATAAGGAGGGGGAAAGATGTGTAAAGAAGATACACATGATTTGCTTGGTGGGGAGTACGATTTCGCTGCATTTTGTCGCGGAATCGATCTCAAGATTGTGTGGGTGTGTTTAACCATTCTTGGGATTGTATTCATGACCGAGACTTCCAATTGGTTTCTTGGTGTGTTTGCAGCGTCGTTTACGACGGGGGTGGCATTCTGTCTTACGTATGCTCTTCCTGTTCGGAAGGAGCTTGGTCTGAGGGTTGTCCTGTTTAGGATTCTCCTTTCTTTCTTGGCTTCATACGTACTGTTTGGAGTTGGCATCCTTTGGGTCGCTCTTATCCAGATGGTTGCTGGGTTCGAGATTGGCGATTGGTGGGTGCCTTGGCGGTAAGATGTTGTAAAAATAAGGAGTAATGAGAGATGAAGAAAGTAGTAGTAACAATCGCAATCATGGTCGCAGTTGCAGTCACGAGCATGGCAGCTGAGCTGAAGCTTGTTAAGGGCTTTGGCTACAATGTGGATGTGTTTTCTTACACCGCAAAGGTCCCGAACAGCCTGCAGAGTACAGAACCTCATCGTAACGATTCTTTTCTGCACGGTACGACTACGACGGACATCGGCAGTGAGGATGCGTTTGGTGTTGCGCTCAAGCTCGGTGGGGATCTGGGTGTATGTCTGGATTCTAAGTATGTGGATGCAATTCTCAAGTTTGGGCTTGAGGCTGGAATCTATGGGGCGTGTAACGACGAGTACAGAGAAGGGCTTTACGATGTTCGTCAGCAGGTGAGCGATAACCGGACGAGTGGTTCGTATGGTTATACACAGGTCCATTCTGACTGGTGGACATATATGCCGTACGTTGGCCTGGACTTTGTGTTCAATGATTTCTTCATGGTCGGCGTTGACTATGGGGTGCCGTATGTCGATTGGACTGTGCATTCCGGGTATGACCGTTGGGGACGGTGGGAGAGAGTTCAAGAGTGGTCGGATATGATTGCCGGTGCTCTTTATCGTTTGAAGATAGGCATCAAGGCAGACGAAGGTTTCAATGTCAGTCTGGCGTATTTTACGTCGGAGTTTGAATCAGAGGCTGCTGGAGAGCCGGTGAAGTTTGAGAACGAGGGCCTTGCGGTTATCGGAAGGTTCATGTTTTAGTTCCAGAGAAAATAAAGTAGAGGGTGTCTGTGGTTAAGTCCCGGCCCTCCGAGAATTTTTGTCGTGCTAAGTAGGTTGTGTTAATAGTTAATATAGGAGGGTAGGATAATGGATATAATTGCTAATGTTCTCGTAGTGGGGATTTCGGTGTGGGTATTTCTTGAAGTTGCTTCGAGTTTTCAAGGAGGACAAAACACAATCGCGGATTGTATTCGTGCTGTTTGTGTTCTCGCGATAACATTCGTCTGCGCACTTTTGAGTATCAGTTTGATGATGCCACTTTACTGTGAATTTTCACAGTATGTTGTTTTTGCAGAACTCCTCATCATGACGTGCCTTTTTCTCCATTTTCTGGTTCTTCTTCATGGGGTATTCTTCGGTGACTGGGGTAATGACAGATTGTGTTATAGCTTTTGCACAGGACTAGTTACGGCCATCTGGTTTTGTGTGAAGGACGGAACTTCGACGGCAATTGCAACAGAATATATTCCGATTTCACTTTCGGTTTTGTTCTTGCTGGGCTGGTGGGGTTGGATTCTTAAGGGGAAAGATATCGATTGGCTCGATAGGATGACTGTGACTCTTCTCTTCTTTAGCGTGATATGTTGTTCCCTGATATGGTCTTTGGTTGATAATAACGTGGTCTTGTTGTATGGCGCGGTGAATACAGGATTTTTTCTGTATACACAAGATCTGCGCCACCCAGATGATTGGGAACATCGTCAGGCTGAACATCCTGGTCCGAAGGTGCGGATGGCTTGGTTTATTTGGATGGTACTTAACATGGTATCATTCTATTTCTGGATGGCAATGAGGATTGCAGTAACGAAGTTAGGAGGTGTATAGAGCAAGGTCGTTTTTTTTGTAACTAGCAAACAAGGAGTGATCCTGGTCCTAGGGGTGTTGTCTAGGTGGACCACGGATGATGATGGTAAGTCGTTAACGTAGAGGAGGAAAGAGATGATTGTAGATCTTAATATGAAGGAAATTCGTCGGCTTTTTTATGCGCAATTTGGGTGCTTTCCCGAAGGACATGCATTTGCTGGTGGTCGGGCTGAATACCTTGGTAACCATACCGACTATAATGAGGGCGAGACGCTTTCGTTCGCTCTCGAACTCGGCCATCATGGCTTCTGGGTGCCTTCGTCCAACCATGTCTCTCGGGTTGTTATGGCAGACCTCGAGAAGATTAAGCCGGACGGTACCTATGTGACCCAAGAGAACGGGGCGCTTTTCATGCTTGATGATCTCCAAGTTCGTAAGCCCGAGCTTGGCTGGTCGCAGTATGCAATCGGCGGAATGATTGAGGGAATGAAGCTTCTCAGAAGAAAAGGGATGGCCGACCGTGTCACGCACGGCGTTCATATCTATGATATGGGCACCGTTCCTCTGGGTGCTGGTCTTTCGAGCTCAGCTGCCCTTGAGATCATGCCGATGCTTGCGCTTTTTGCGGCAAATGGCATTGATCCTGAAGAGGTCGGGCTTCTCGATATTGCCTGCGCTGCTCAGCAAGCAGAGCATGATCATGCAGATAACAAGTGTGGTCGCCTTGACCAGATCTCGTCCATGTTTGGGAAGGAGAATGCTCTGGTCAGGATTCAACATCACAATACTGACCCTGGGAGGATTAAGGTCAGTCACGTGGCAGTGCCTGAAGATGCGGTGTTTATCATCGTCAACACGCACGCGAAGCACGAGCTGAAAAACGACCCCTACAATGAGCGAAGGGAAGCTTGTGAACAGGGGCGCGACATGCTTTCGGAACGCCTTGGTCGTGAGCTTTCGGGTCTCTGTGGTGTGACGCTTGCAGAGTTCGAAGATCACAAAAAAGCTTTGCCAGAAGCCATTCGTGGTTTTTGTAGGCATGCGGTTGAAGAGGACTACCGGGTGAAGCAGGTTGGCGAACTCGACGATGGGGACCTCGAGGAGTCCGGTGACTTGATGAATCTTTCGCAGAGGAGTTCGGAGGTCAACTTCCAGAACTCCTGTGAGGAACTCAACTGGTTGACTGCGAAGGCGAGAAAGATCGAAGGAGTTCATGGTGCTCGTCTGTCTGGTGGCGGTTTTGGTGGGGATGTGCTTGTCCAGGCAGATGCGGAACTTGCCGAGGAAGTGGCTGGCGAGCTTGGTGTGTCTTATCAGGAGAAGTATGGTGAGACATATCCTGACTTCGATCCCAAGACCGATGTCATGGTCGTCAAGCCTGGCGGTCCTGCCAACAACCAGATGCTCAACTGAGCATGATTGAAAGGATCCCTTTTAGGTGTAATCCTAACTGGGGTCCTTTCCCCTTTTTCTGTCGAGTAAACAAGTAGGTTAGGTAAACAAAAACAAGGAGAGTAGGGATGAACGAGAGAGAGAACGAAGTATGTCGGTTGTTGGCAAAGCAAGGTCAGACTCATCTGATTGTGGGGTATGATGAGATCGATGAACATGAACAGCAACGTTTCTCAACCAGGTCGAAGGGATTGACTGGGAGCATGTTGAACGCATGCAGTGGATGCTTAAGAACGGGAACAGTGGGTCTTCTATTCCTGAAGACTTGAAACCCGGGCCAGTGGTTGAGCTTACAGAAGAAGTTTCTGAAGAGGCTCTTTTGGCAGGCGAGAAAGCGCTTCGGGAAAACAATGTCGGCGTGGTTCTTGTCGCTGGTGGTCAGGGCTCTCGGCTGAATTACGATGGACCGAAGGGGTGCTACAGTATCGGTCCTTTGAGAGATGACAGATCTCTTTTCTACTACCATGCAAGGAAAATCCTTGCAATGGAGACGCGGTATCGTTGTGAGATTCCGCTTTACGTCATGACGAGCGCAGTGAACCATGAGGCGACGCGTGCTTATTTCGAAGAAAAAAATTATTTCGCTCTTGATCCAGAGCGGGTATTCTTTTTCAAACAGGGCATGTGGCCGACGCTGGATCGATATGGGATGATTATCAGGGATAAGCCATGCCATATCTTCATGGCTCCGGATGGGCATGGAGGCACGATTGCGGCGCTGAAGAATAACGGGATGTTTGATGACATGCGAGAGCGTGGCGTTGAAACTCTGTTCTATTTCCAGGTGGACAATCCTCTTGTGGAAGTGGCATCTCCAGTTTTCATCGGTCAGCATTTGCTTGCAGGTGCTGACATGAGTCTGAAGGTCTGCGCCAAACGTGAAGCGACGGAAGGGCTTGGTTATATTTGCCAGGATGCGGATGGAGGCTCATTCATCACCGAATACGTCAATATGACGGAAGAGATGATGCATGCGAAGCTTCCGGATGGTGAGTTCAAGTTCAAGTTCGGCAGCGTTGCTATTCACGTTTTCTCGAGGGAGTTTCTTGAGAGCGTTGATACAATGATGCCGCTGAATATTGCTCGCAAGAAGATTCCTTTCTTCAACGGGAGTGAAGTGGTAACACCTCACTCTCCGAATGGATTCAAATTTGAGAAGTTCATCTTTGATGTCATGCCGATGGCAAAGAAGGTGCTCTCCGTCGAGTTTGCCAGAGAGAAGGAGTTCGCGCCGGTCAAGAATGCGAAAGGGAAGGATTCGAAGGTAACGTGTCAGGCGGCGATGATTGCCAAATGGGGAGGCTGGTACAACGACATCGATGTCGTAGTTCCAGATGGAACGTTGCTTGATCTCGATCCTGCTGGTGCAGATTGCCCGGCAGCTCTGAAGAGGTGGATGGCACCTGGTCAGAAGTCCCTGCTTGGTAATACCGTCATCTGAAAACTACAACAATGGAGGTGTCTGGTTTAATTCCAGCACCTCCTTTGGGGGGTAGTATGAATAAGGTTTACATGGATACTTCTGGTGGGGTAAAGTGTCCTGCGTGTGCTGATGTGTTGGAGAATTGCCAGAAAGGAGCAAAGACTTGCGGCAATTGTAAGACTCCTCTTGATGTACACTCTCCAACAGAGGTTCTTGGTGATCCTCTTGAGGCGACATCATCTGGTTTGGTGACGTGTCCTAATGGGTGCGACACGATCTATGTTGGCTCTAGAAAGACAGGTGTCTGTCCGAAGTGTGGCATAGCGTTTAGCGTTCAAGTTTGAGAGGAGAAAGAATGAGCGGCCCTGTAATGATGGTAATGTTTGAGGTTGCATGTGTCGGCATGATACTTCTGGTGGTGGGGGTCCTCAAATATTTGGATGGTGATACGTCTTCGGTTGCATATCTGGCTGTCGGGGGTATCATTACATTTATTGGTCTTCTGGGATCTTTCCCGCTGATCAAGGAGTTGGTGATGGTTGTTGTTGAAAGTGTTAAAGAAAATAAAAGGAGGGGATGATGTTTGTGCTTACACAGTCTATTTCGTCGAAGAATCCGAGGGG
>CAZYEG010000092.1:0-5603 GCA_964646365.1 uncultured Methanosarcinales archaeon | reverse complement strand
AAATAAAAAACTTGGAGGTAATAATTATGCAGCCTATGCAACATCAAATGATGGGTTACGATAGAGCAATAACGATGTTTTCTCCTGACGGAAGACTACTACAGGTAGAATACGCAAAGAAGACAGTAAAACAGGGAAGCACAGCAATCGGGATTGTATCTAAGGAAGGAGTGGTACTAGTAACAGACAAGAGAATAGTAGATAAATTAATTGTGGCAAATTCGGTTGAAAAGATTTTTCAGATAGATGATCACATAGCAGCAACTGCATCTGGAATTCTTTCTGATGCAAGAGTTCTTGTTGAGAGAGCGCAACTTAAAGCTCAGCAAAACCATGTGACATTTGACAGCCCAGTGGATACTCTAACAATTGTTAAGGATACATGTAGTTTAAAACAGATGTGTACACAATCAGCAGGGCTTAGACCTTTTGGTGTTAGTCTTTTGATTGCAGGTGTGGATTCAACAGGTGCTAAACTTTATCAGACAGATCCAACAGGAATATATTTTGAATATAGAGCTTGTGTTATTGGAGAAGGTGAAGCAGAGATTGAAGACATTCTTCATAAGGAATACAAGAATCATAAAACCAAACAACACCCAAGAATGATATTAGCATAGATGACGCTATTAAATTAGGAATAAAGTCAATAGTTACAGTTCTTGACGGTAATTTTTCATCTGACAGAGTTGACTGTGTAGTCATAAGAACAGATAAGAAAAAATTTGAAAGAATTGATAATGCAACAGTTGATGGTTTCTTAAAAGAAATTAAGAAGAAGTAAAAATGGTTGAACATCTAGCAATTTTCAAGAAGAGTGGAAAAAGATTTGAGATAGAGGTTGATCCTGACCTTGCAATGGAATTAAGGGAAGGTAAAGATGTTTCTATAAGTGAAGTTCTTAAAGCGGAGAGTATTTTTTCGGAAGCTAAAAAAGGATATATTGCAAATGATTCTGATTTAAACGAAATTTTTAGCACAACTAATGTTTTAGAAATTGCTGAAAGAATAGTTAAAGAAGGAGAAGTGCAAGTAAGTCAAGTCTATAGAGAGAAGAAAAGGTCTCAGAAGAAAAAAGAGATCATAGAGATAATCCATAGAAATGCAGTTGATCCTACAACAGATCTTCCTCATCCACAGACAAGGATTGAAAATGCGCTTAATGAATGCAAATTTTGTGTTGATGAGCATAAATCTTCAAAAGAGCAGCTTGATGAAGTAATAAAAAAATTGAGAACGATTCTTCCATTGAGGATAGAGTCAAAAGTTCTTGAAATAAATATTCCTACAGAATATGCGGGAAAATGCGCATCTGTACTAAAAGGAATTGGTAAAAGCAAAAGTGAAAACTGGAATAATGATGGATCTTTATTGGTTCAGATTGAGATTCCAGCAGGAATAGAACTTGAGGTTTATGACCAGATAAATTCTATAACTCACGGTAATGCAGAAATAAACGTAATCGAAACGAAAAGGTGAAAAAAATGAGTAATTTATTTATAAAGAATAGAGACGTTGTGGTTCCTGGCGAAGAACTTGCAGAAGGAATGGAATATCTTCCATCCAAAGGAACTTACAGACTAGGCGATAAAATAATTGCAAAAAAATTAGGTCTAGTAAGAATCGACGGGAAAGTAATAAAGTTAATACCTTTATCTGGAACGTATGAACCAAAGAAGAATGATATGATTATCGCAAAGGTATTTGATATCTTAATGCACGGTTGGAGAGTTGATATTAACTGTGCTTATTCAGCAGTTTTGACTGTTGCAGAAGGTACAACAGAATTTGTTGAGAAAGGAGCAGACCTGACACAATATTTTAATCTAGGAGATTATATGTTTGCTAAGGTTACAGGAGTTACTTCTCAGAAACTTATTGATATCAGTACAAAAGGACCAGGACTAAAGAAACTTTTTGGTGGAAGAATTGTTAAGATTAATCCATCAAAAGTGCCAAGAGTAATTGGTAAAGCTGGCAGTATGGTGTCAATGATTAAGAAAGGAACAGATACACAGATAATGGTTGGACAAAACGGTCTTATTTGGGTAAATGGAAAGAAGCCAGAAGACGAAATAAAAGCAATTGAATCAATCAATAAGATTGTAGACAATGCACATGTAGCTGGTCTTACGGACATAATCAAGAACGACCTAGGAATCACAGAGGAAGGTGGTCAAAAATGAGTTACGATGAAAGAGTAGACGGAAGAGGAATCACAGAGACAAGACCAATTGAAGCGAAGGCAGGAGTTATTCCTAACGCTGATGGTTCAGCATATTTTAAGATTGGAAACACATGGGCTTATGCAGCAGTGTATGGACCAAAAAACATATATCCAAAATTCTTATCAGACCCAACAAAGGGTGTGCTTAGAGTCAAGTATAATATGATGCCGTTTTCCAGTGGTGGCGACAGGGTAAGACCTGGAACTAACAGGAGAGGGAAAGAGATATCAATGGTTACAGAAAAATCACTTCTTCCAGTAGTCGATCTTAAACATTTTCCAAATTCAGTGGTAGATATTTTTATTGAACTTCCACAAACAGATGCTGGAACAAGATGTGCAGGAATTACTGCAGCAGCAATGGCTTTGGCTGATGCTGGTATCATGATGAAAGACATGGTTGCTTCTGTTGCAGTTGGAAGAGTTGACGACAAAGTAGTTGTTGATTTAAATTATGAAGAAGAAGCTTATGAAAATGAAAACGGAGTTGCAGATATTCCTATTGCAATGATTCCTTCAACCGGAGAAGTAACATTACTTCAGATGGATGGACATTTAACAAAGGAGCAGCTTTCTGAATCATTAAGATTAGCGCACGATTCAATTATAGAGATTAACAAAATACAGAGAAAAGCGCTAAAAGATAAGTATGAGGTAAGTAAAAATGAAGAATAATCATATGCTAAAATACCTATCAAATGGAATAAGATATGATGGACGTAAGTTTACAGAATATAGAGATGTTTCAGTTGAAGCAGGAATTATTAAAAATGCACATGGAAGTGCAAGAGTAAAAATTGGCAAGACAGAAGTCATTGCAGGTATAAAACTTGAAGTTGGGAAACCATATCCTGACAGGCCAGATGAAGGTTCAATGATGATTAATGTTGAACTTCTACCTTTATCAAGTCCACATTTTGAGTCAGGACCACCAAGTGAAGCAGCAATTGAACTTGCAAGAGTTGTTGATAGAGGAATCAGAGAATCTGAATCAATCGATGTAAAGAAACTTTGCATTGTTCCAAAAGAACACGTATGGATTGTCGTTGTTGATATTTGTACAATAAATGCAGACGGAAATCTTTTTGATGCTATTAGCCTTGCAACACTTGCAGCAATTAAGAATGCAAGACTTCCAGAGCTTGATGAAGATTATAATATCGATTATAAAAACTTCACCGACAAAGAACTTCCTCTGACTATGATGCCTGTTGAAGTAACAGTAATCAAGGTAGGTCAAAATCTTATTGTTGATCCTACAGCTGAAGAAGAAGAATGCTTAAGTGCAAGACTTAGCGTTGCAGTTACTGATGATGGTAGTCTTTGTGCTTTACAAAAAGGTGGAGAGGGCTCGTTATCACCAAAGGAAATCGAAGAAATGGTTGATTTAGCAATAGAAAAATCAGCTATGTTGAGATCTAAAATTTAATGATAGGTGAAGAAGATGGAAAGAGTTTATTCAAAATATGAAAAGGCAAGAATAATTGGAGCACGAGCTCTCCAAATTAGTATGGGAGCTCCTTTTTTTGTTAAGCTTTCAGAAGCAGAACTTGAAGAGATAAAATATAATCCGATTGAAGTTGCAAAGATAGAATTTGATAGGGACGTTATCCCAATCGCAATAAAAGAAAGAACCTAGATGGTTATTCGAGGTGTGTTAAATGAATAAAAAAATGGTAACAGTAGATGGAAACACAGCGGCAGCGCACGTTGCTTATGCTTTTAGTGAAGTTGCAGCAATTTATCCAATTACACCATCATCCCCTATGGGAGAGATGGCAGATGCATGGTCAGTAGAAGGAAGAAAGAATATTTTTGGACAAGAATTAAGTGTTATTGCAATGCAGTCCGAAGGTGGAGCGGCAGGAGCAATCCATGGTTCACTTACAGGAGGAGCACTTACAACAACATTTACAGCGTCACAAGGTCTTCTTTTAATGCTTCCAAATATGTTTAAGATTGCAGGAGAAATGCTTCCAACAGTATTTCATGTTTCAGCAAGATCACTTGCAGCGCAGTCGTTATCTATCTTTGGAGATCATTCGGATGTTATGGCAGTAAGAGGTACAGGATTTAGTATGATCTCAGCAGCATCTGTTCAGGAGACACACGACCTTGCAATAGTATCTCATTTGGCAACACTTGAGTCAAGAGTTCCTTTCTTAAGTTTCTTTGATGGATTTAGAACTTCACATGAAGTACAGAAGGTTGAACTTGCAGATTATGAAATGTTTAAGGATCTTTTGAAAATGGATATGGTTGAAGAGTTTAGAAAAGTTGCAATTAATCCAGAAAATCCAAAATTGAAAGTTGGCGCTCAGAATCCTGATGTATACTTTCAAGGAAGAGAAACAGTAAATTCATTCTATGATAAAATTCCAGGGATTGTTAGAAAATATATGAAGCAAGTTGGCGAAAAACTTGGTAGAAATTATGATCTATTTGATTATGTTGGAGCAGAAGACGCAGAAAAAATTGTTGTTGCAATGGGATCCGCTTGTGAAACTATTGAAGAGACAATTGATTATCTGGTAAAAAAAGGAGAAAAGGTTGGAGCTGTTAAAGTAAGATTGTTTAGACCATTCTCAATTGAAGATTTTGCTAGTGCTGTACCAAAGACTGTAAAGAAGATTGCAGTTTTAGACAGAACAAAAGAACCAGGATCAGCAGGTGAACCACTTTATCTTGATATTATCAATGCAATGAAAGGAAAAGATGTTAAAATTATTGGCGGAAGATACGGACTTTCATCAAAAGAGTTCACGCCAAGCATGGTTAAAGCAGTGTATGATTATCTTGATGCTGAAGCAAAGCACGGATTTACTGTTGGAATTGTTGATGACGTAACAAATACATCTATTCCAGTAAATGAAGAAATAGTTACAGAGCCAGAAGGAACAATTAATTGTAAATTTTGGGGACTTGGCGCAGATGGTACAGTTGGTGCTAACAAAAACTCTATTAAAATTATTGGAGATAATACAGACATGTTTGCACAAGGCTATTTTGAATATGATTCAAAGAAGTCTGGCGGTATTACAATTTCTCATTTAAGATTTGGTAAAGAGAAAATTAAATCGCAGTATTTGCTCAATACAAGTGATTTTGTTGCATTACATAAGCCAACTTACATTGGAAGATATGATATTCTTGCAGGAATCAAAGAGGGGGGAACATTTCTTTTGAACTCTATTTGGAGTCCAGAGGAGGCGTTTAATCATCTAACAAAAGATATGCAGGAAACAATCATTGCTAAGAAAATCAAGTTCTATACAATTGATGCAAATAAGATTGCAAAAGCAGTTGGAGTTGTATCAAGGATCAATTCAGTGATGCAGGCTGCATTCTTCAATCTTTCAGGTGTACTTCCTGAAGA
>CAZYEG010000091.1:0-5709 GCA_964646365.1 uncultured Methanosarcinales archaeon | reverse complement strand
TGCGTCTGTAGTTTTTGATTAGTTTAATTATTATAGATTACTGCGATAGCAGACAATATTTTAGGGGTTTCCTTTTATCAGGAGCGTAGCTCTTTTTAGTATAGTTCTTTTAGGGGCGTTTTTTAGCTCGTTAGAGCTTTTTTGGTTTTTATTTTAAGTTGGGGCAAATACTATTTTAGAATAGAAAGGTTTATATATGTGTAATCACATCTATTCACATAGGTGATAAATATGCCAAATGTAACATTAGCAATACCCGAGGGTTTGCATGAACAGATGAAAAGACATAGTGAGATTAGATGGAGTGAAGTAGTTAGAAAAACAATTTCAGAGAAAATAGAAGATTTAGATATGATGGATAAATTAACAAGAAATAGTAAATTAACCCAAAAAGATGTTGATGACATAGCAGGAAGAATAGACAGTAATGTTGCTAAGAAATTAGGATTGAAATGATATTAATCATTGATACAAATATTCTAATTTCTGCCCTTATTAGAGATTCTACTACAAGAAAGATTATTGTTGAGTCTGGATGGAATTTCTGTTATCCAGAGCAATCCTTTCATGAGGTAAGAAAGTATAAAGATTTAGTTCTTGAAAAGTCTGGAATGACAGAACAAGAATATACAGAAGTTCTTAATAGATTATTGAAGCACATTACTTTGATTCCAGAAGAAATTATGCAACAGAAATTGAAAGAAGCTGATAATTTATTGGGAAAGATTGATCCTGATGATGTCATTTTCTTAGCAACAGCATTAAGTTTGGATAATTCTAAGATTTGGTCGGATGATAAACACTTTGATAAACAAAGTAATGTAAGAACATTTAAGACAGAACATATTGTTAAGTTGTTCTTTTTGGCCAATAAAGAAAAAGATTAGCCAAATAAGTTCTTAAACCAGTTTATTATTCCCATAAACCAATCGATAATTGTCTGGAAGAAGCCCTTCTTTATTTCAGGTTCTTCTTTTTCAATAGGATATTTATCTAAATATTCTTCTATTACGGGATTGATATCTGTGTTTACGCCAGCACCATAAGTATTGATTGATATTCTTTTGTCTTCACTTACCCACTTATACACTTTTTCAGTTCCACGCATGTCGTTATATTCTTTGTAGTATAAGTCTTCATCACCGAATTTGATTTTTTCTAGGTCAGAAGTATCTAACTCATCAACCGGAAAAAGTATCCAAACATCAACTTGTATTGATTTACTACTATAATGTCCTTCAATTTGGGTTTTACCCTCAATTTCAACTGTATTAAATCTGGATAGTGAGAATTCCCCGATAGGTTCATTTATTAGATACATTGAATGTGGTCTTGGTTCTTCACTAGATTCAAGGCAAGCACCATCTTTACAGCCAAATTCACAGAAATGATAATCAATACTTGTACCACCAGCGTCATTACAATATGCTTCTGATAGTCTATCCCCATAACATTCATCTGGAGTATATTCTTTTCTATCTCCGATTCTTGCTTGTCCTTTTACATAATAGTTTTTACCGCTATCAGAATCAACACAAACCTCTTCTTTAGGAGGAATAAACAACTCTTGTAAATCAGAACTTTTTACTTCAAAATCCCAGATGACCTTGGAATCCACCCCTTCTACCTGCATTGAGGCAGCTACTTGTGCATAGCCTACTGGACTTTTGTCTGTTATTATTATTTTCATATTTTTTTCATAAAGCACAAAAGTTAGGGTTTCGATATTTAGACCATCAACTTCCGAGATTGTTTTTTTCTCAATAGGTGATGAAGAATATTCTTCTTTTATAGAATCCTGTAATTTATCCAAAAGATTTAACTCAATTGTTGATGGACTATCTTTTATGACAATTAAGGCAGAGTCCCCATTTTGTGCAAATGCGAAAATAGGTGCCAATAGACAAAAAAGTAGCATTAAGCTTATACATTTAAAAGACAAATTTTTAATCATAAATTTCTCACAATAATGTATTGTTATGAAATTATATATAAATACATCGATTATGCATATTTACATCATAACTAATATGATTAGATAATTTTATATATAAACTAATTTCTTAAGGTTATATGAAGTATTTACAGTTTATTATCTTTGTAATTCTTGCATTTTCAATAGTTGGTTGTTCACCAAAAGCAATATGTGGAAATGGGGTTTTAGAAGAAGGAGAAACTAGGTTAACTTGTTGTCAAGATGTAGGTTGTTTAGGTGAACAAAAATGTGAAGATGGCCAATGTATTGATCCAACATGTGACGAATGTCAATACTTAGAAGAACACAAATGTAAGGATTATGAATGTTGTGATAATCAAGATTGTAAATCTAACGAAGAATGCATAAATCATGATTGTAATGTATTGAATTGTGGAGATTGTGAATATTCATCAAACCATAAATGTAAAAAGGCTGCTTGTTGTAATGATAATGATTGTAACGATGAAGATATCTATACTACGGATAAATGTTCAAACGCCGGAACTGAAAATGCAAAATGTGAAAATATTGGGAAAACATGTGATGATGGTACTCCCGCAGGAGAATGTTCTAGTACAAAAATAGGTTATGTTTGTATGGCACCATTTATGGAATTGCAGCAAGCTCAATTTTGCGATGAAGAATATACTGAATCAGATGAGCATTGCAGGCCTGTAGGTAATGGTGTATGTACCAGAGATCCAAAAATGATAGGTTCAAAAAAGATACTTATAGTTGAGTTTGTCCAAGAAGATTTAGAATATGGTGATGAAATGGATGGATACAATTTAATAGATTTTCTGAATAATGAAGAAGAATATAAGTATTTGGAAGAACCATATTTTAATGATGGTTACAAAGTATACTCATTTAATGTAATTTCAGAATGGTTTGAAGAACAAGCAGGAGATTATGGTGCTGATCTCTCATTAGATGTTGATATAGAAGGTCCTTTTGAGATTGAATCAAATCCACCTGAAAGAGGAGCTAATGATGAATGCAGTATATTGGATGACTATTTTAGAACAGAATTAGAAAAACATAATATTGACCCCTCGGATTATGATGGTACTTCAATTGTATTCTTACAGAACGGAGATCAAATATTCTGGTCTTGTGCTAGGAATGGGCTAGATTATGAAATAAATTATGTCAATGTGGATTGGGTTGAAAATTTAAATATGCATACCCGTTCAATTATTCAGACAGTTATACATGAAACTACTCATTTATTTGGTGGTGCTGACAAATATAAAGGATATACTTGCTTAGTTCCAATTGGCATCCCAGAACCCAATAAAAATCCACTATACCCTCAAACAAAAGCTTGTGTTATGTGTGGTAATGTTATGGCTGATGAGAATTCAGGTGGGAATCCTAGTAATATGGATCAGTTAGTCATCTGTGAAAAAACAGCAAAGGAACTTGGTTGGACTTCTTAATTTGCCCCAACTTTCTTTTTAAAAAACGCCCCTTCTACTTTTTTTAGGAAACCCCTCTTTAAACTAATCAAAAATTTGGGAGAGGAACTACTGTACCGCAACCGCTTAAAACTTGTTATAGGAAGTGCGGAAGCATTTCCTTCTTTTTTCTCTTAGTGGTTTTAAGCGAAAGACGCAACTATTTAGAATTTACGGTTTACCTGCGACTTTCTCGTCGAAGGCAACTCAAAAATTGTATATAACTTGGGGGTTAAAGGAAGTTGGATTTTTGAGGCAACCCACAAAAATCAATTTGGGTGGAGCAACGAAGTGTGCGGAACTCTTTAACCCATGATAAATCTCCCGAAGGGCAAGACTTAGCGAACGCGTATAAATAGTTCTACCAAAATTCATATTAGTCGCAGAGTTTTTTTGCTTCATCAAGGGCACACATCAAATATAATTTCGCGAAGCGACTAGAATTAATTTTAACAATTCCCTATCTAGCAAAAAAATTAGATTTATCATCGCGATTCAAACGAAGTTTTCTGAGTCCTCGTAATTTTAGGCAACCCTAAAATTTCAGAGCTGACGAAGAAAATTTGGGAGAGGGGGTAATTTTGCTTGGCAAAATAGGCGAAGCCGGTACCTCCGAACCGTTTAATCGCTGTTAGTTTCTTTGACCATACGAAGTGTGGTCAAACCGCGTCCGCGGAGTTCAAAAAAGACTTTCGTATCAAGGGCGTAGCCCTATTAATTAAAATAATCAAAGCTCCAGAAAATTAATATTTTTTAGAGGCTCTAAAGAAAAGTATAGATTCATTTATGTATATTAAAATGCCGATTAGTATTTCTATATAAGCCAAATTAATTAGGCCAACAATTATCGTCAACAAATACAAAGACGAGATGACTATTGCTAATTTACCAAAACCCCGCTTTAATTTTATCATGGAAATAGCAAAAATACTAATGACGATCCAATGAATAATTGAATAGGGTTGCCAGAAAAAAACTTGTGTTCCTGGGTATAGTATAAAGGCGACCCTTAGGAATTCCAGAATTAGAATAGAATATACGGCATACTTCAATAGATCTGTGTTGAATTTCTTTGACAATTGGAAATAACCCAGATAAATGATAACAAATACAGGTAACAACAGAAATTGAATGGGATTTGCGCCAGTACTCCAACCCAATTGCCATTGAATTGGAAAATAAATAATGGCTCCAATTATTGCAGTCCATGCGCAAATTTTTAGATTCATTGGTATGTGCCTCTTAATACTATATTTTCGTTAAGCAGATATTTAAATATTTTCTTTTTTCTGGGGCTCTTTTGTTTTTAGAAAGTCTTTTTTGAATTGAAACTAACATCGGGCTTAAGGGAAGTTTTTTCCGCAGGAAAAAATTTGGGAGAATGAGGAGTGAGCTTGGCGAACGACGAATGAACCCTTTAAGCCCTGTTAGTTTCGTTTCCAGTTACGAGTGAGGCGAAGCCGAACGGAGTTCTGGAAACCTGCGTCCGCAGAGTCGGGAAAAAACTCGTATCAGGGACGAAGTCCAATCTATAAAAAGAATCTAGGGGTTGAGACGTATTATTGACTACATAGTAGTTACAAATAGAAAGATTTATAAAGCTTTGATTTATTGTATTTATAATATGGCATTAAATTTTACAAATGAAGTATATAGAGATCATTTATTTAGACATCAAGTTTTAGTAGTGGATGATGAAGATAGAAAACTTGGTGAAATGACAGGAATTGCATTAGCAAATGGTTTTCTATGTGATTTTGCTCGATCGGCTCCAGAAGCTTGGAGTAAATTATCCAAAGAACCAACAAGATATGAATTAATGATTTCTGATAATTCAATGCCAACAAGAGATGAACCGGATGATGGATATGATTATAGCGGAAATGATGGACTACCTTTGTTGGGAGCTAATGATAGATTTAATGAAGGACTACAACTATTAAGAAGAGTTAGAGATCATCCTCAATTAAGATCATTGGATGTTATAATCTATACAGGCGGAGGCGGTAGAGAACAGGCAGAAGCATTAAGAGCAACATACATCCAACAGCAACCCTATATTCTGAATGATATTCTTAGAGAAAGAAGTGAATTATACAGAGAAGCAGCACAAAATCCAAAGGAAGCAAAAAAAGGATTTTTGGACTTCTTGAAGAGATAAGTCTCAACCCCCTTTCTATTTTTAGAGTTTTTTCCCGATTGAAACTAACATCAGGCTTAAGGGAAGTTGGATTTTTGAGAGTGGAGCGTAGCGACCTCCGAAAATTCAAT
>CAZYEG010000090.1:0-5800 GCA_964646365.1 uncultured Methanosarcinales archaeon | reverse complement strand
GTAGCATTTACTTATATTTCCATAATTATATCCAACCAGTCCTCCGGAGTAAGCATTAAGAGAACTCGGTATTCTTGCTATAGAATATGAATTTTGGATATTGCCATTATTGTATCCAACCAGCCCTCCGTTTCCACCATATGAAGATTTTATTGTGCCATTAGACCAGGATGTTTTTATTTGACCGGCATTATGTCCAGCAATTCCTCCAGCTAGCCATCTTGCGTAAATATCGCCATTGACATATGTATTTTCTATTGTACCGTGATTGATTCCGGCAATCCCTCCAATGTGATAACCATATTCGTCCCATCCGATTTGTCTACTTTGTTTTTCTATGTTTCCGCTGACTTCAATATTAGATATTTTTCCTCTATTGATTCCAGCAACAGCTCCAGCGTTGTTTTTTGCTTTTATGCTGATATCTGTGAATTTGATGTTTCTTACAATACCACTTGTACCAACTTCAGAAAATAGACCGTGATTATCGTCGATTTTTGATATTGTTAGACCATTAATAGTATATCTGTTACCTTCAAGTGTGCCTTCGAAAGGTCCAGGAATGGAGCTGAATGCAAACCCTGTGCAATTGATGTTACTATATAATTCGTAATTTTTATTTTTTTCAATATTTTGTAGTTCTTCACACGTTGATATTTTGATGTATTCTATTCTTGGTTTTATTAAATCACAATTGGTTGCAACACTTCTTTTTAGATGTGTACATTCTTCTCCATTGGATTCGTATATGAAGTATTCAAGACCTTTAATCAATTCTTGAGTGTTAACGCCAGCAACAATTATATTATTGCCTTCTTTAACGATAACAGCCCCATCTTCTAAAAGCAATTTAGTTGTTAAAAATTCATTAAGCTCTGGACTGTCATAATAAAGTGGAATTAGGTTATTGCCATTGCCCATATTGTCTTTTGAAACAGTGCTGAAACCGTATTTTGCTGCTCCATCTGATAATCTTGATATGACTTCACCCGAATCTGCATGGTTAGAAAGGTCGGTAGTTACGACTTGAAGTGATTCAAAATCTATTGCTTTTCCTGCCAAATCTTCAGCGCAAGATGAGAGCAAAAAGAATAAAGTAATCAAAATAATACTGTATACACACCTATTTTTCTGCATTTACTGATTTTAGATCTTATCGTTAATAAAATTTACTTAATTTAGAATGGTTTCTTCTTTATATGTCTGTGAAAGTGCATGTATGCTAGAAGAATGCTGATTATTATTAGAATGAATGTTGAAGTCTTGTAATATTTGATTTTTTTACTTTTTTCTTTGATTGTTTCTAATTCTTCACTTAATTGTTGTTTCTCGTTTCTTAGAACAACAAGCTCTTCGTTTGCTTTTTGGTAATCTTCTTCAAGAGTGATGTGTTTGCTTTGTAGCTCTTCTAAGTTCCCGTACAATTGTTCATCACTGATTGTCCAGATTCCTGAAAATGAGATTGATTTTTCACTAATTGTCTCTTTTGTTTTTCTGTATCCAAAAAGTGTTCTGTAGTAAGTTGCTTTTGAGTGAATTGATATAATGTCACTGTTTTTGTCGTTTACTTTGTTTATTATAATAGGGATTTCTTTTTCGAATTTCTTGATTATTGATCCGTTCCATTCAATATCTTTGAATATTAGAATGGATTGGTTGTTTTCAAATTTGGCGGAACCATTTATCTCGAGTCTGATTTCAATCTCTGCGTAGTCACCAAAAGTAGGTTTGGAAAGTGATAATGATAATGTTTGATTTCCTTGCGGCATAATTACGCTATCTTCTGAAAGTTCAAGCATCAGTGGAGAACTTGCAAATACGGAAGGAATCAATATTAACATGAAAAGAATTATGTATTTCATTTTTTTTGGATATCTACCTTAATTATTCTGTTGTCATCCATCTCTTTAATTTTGAAAGTGAATCGTTTGAGCTCGTATGTTTCACCAGATTTTGGAATCTTTCCCATCTTGTCTAATAGATATGCTGAGATGGTTTCATAAGCTCCGTATCTGATGTTTGTTTTTAGAGATTTATTTATTTCTCCAATAGGTGTGTCACCAAGAACAATTGCATGTTTTTTGTCAATTTTTTTTATGTTTTGAACAACTGCATCTTGTTCATCATAAATTTCTCCAACTATTTCTTCAATGAGGTCTTCAATTGTTACAAGCCCGACAAATGTTCCATATTCGTCAAGTATTGGAGCGATGTGGATTTTTTTCTTTTGGAATTCTTTAAGGAGTTTGTCAATCTTTTTGCTTTCTGGGACAAAGAAAGGTTTTTTTGCAATCTCTTTAAGTTTAGGATTTCGTTTTTTTTGCATAATTTTTACAATGTCTTTAAGGTATGCGATTCCTGTTACTTTATCATTGTCTTTTTCATATATAGGGAATCTAGAGTATCCAGTTTTAATCATTTTTGTGAGAGCATCTTTAACTTTTGTGTTCTCTTCAAACATAGTAATATCATTTTTAGGAGTCATAATTTTTTCTACTTCGATGTCGTTGAATTGGAAAATCTTATGGATCATGTCTTTTTCAATTGATTTTATTTCTCCTTCTTTCTCGCTGATGTTTACGATGCTTTTTATTTCTTCTTCTGTGATAGTTCTTTCGGTGTTTTTTATACCAAAGAGTTTTGTTATGAAAAGAGTGAATATGTCAAGGAATTTTCTAATTGGAGTTAGTACTATATTTAGAAAGTTAACAACTTTTGCAAAGAATAGTGCAACTTTTTCTGGTTTTGAATTTGCAATAGTCTTTGGTGTGATTTCTGCAAAGACAAGAATTACAAATGTCATAATTCCAGTTGCAATTGCTGGACCAATTGATCCGAACCGTTTTATTGCAAGTGAGGTTGAAAGTGCACTTGCTGCGATATTGACAATGTTATTTCCTATAAGGAGGGTTGAAATTGTCTTGTGAGAATCGTTTTTAATTTTATCAAGTACTTTTGCGTTTTTAACGTTTTTTTCAAGAAGGTGCTTGATCTTGATCTTATTTACTGATATTACAGCTGTTTCTACACCAGAAAATAGTGCAGATAGTATGATTAGGACTGCGAGTAGTATTAATTCCATTGCCATTCTCTTTTTTTAGTGATTTTGTTATATAAATCTTATTGTTAATTTTGATTATATTTGGTTTTTATTCAAAATTTACTTAAAAAATCCAGTTTGGTTTTTTTATTGTTTCAATAGTTTAAAAACGTCTTCTTCAATGAAATGCATGTTTTTTGCAGGTATTATAAGACATTGAGGAAATATGTTGAATTTTGTGTTTTTTAAATCTTCTAATGTCCCAGATTTAACTTCTGCATTTTTGTTTCCAAGTCCTGCACATCCAATTGCAGGTAGATTTTGGTCAATTTCATTTTTTATTAGATATTCTGCCGCTTCATTTATTGTCATAAATTTGTCATCTAGTGGGTGTAGGTCCAATAAGAATAGTGTATGAAGATTACTCTTGTAATTGCTTTCGAATACAGTTATTGGTGTTTTTATATTTTCATTATCAAAAGGAATGCTTGTGGCTTTACCAAATTTATAGAGTTCAAGACCACTTTCTCCAATTGCTGTTAATACAGATGCATTGTGTATGAAGTTGGTTGGTATGTTTTTTTCTTTTGCTCTAAGGAATAGGTCGATATGTGTTGTTGCTGAGAAAATGTCTCCAATAACGAGAAATGCAACATCATTATCTTTTGCTTTGTCAAGCATTTCGTCTGCTTTTCTTTCTACAAGTTCCCTATCAGCAATGATTATCTTTTTCCCGTAGAGTTTTTCTAGA
Source organism: uncultured Methanosarcinales archaeon (assembly GCA_964646365.1). Lineage (GTDB taxonomy): Archaea > Nanobdellota > Nanobdellia > Woesearchaeales > CAZYEG01 > CAZYEG01. Next base: position 2,009 of record CAZYEG010000090.1, on the reverse strand, counting down.
TTCTCTAAAGGGCAGTTGAGTTTTGATGTGTAATATTCTAAATAGATAGATTCACATTTTTTTACTGTTTCAAGTCCTTTTACTGTGATGTCTTTTTCATCATTAAGTCCGATTCCTATAAAGTGTAGTGTCATAACTAGTCGTTTTTCTTCTTTGTTTTAAAATATTGTGGTTGAAGTAATAAGTTTTTTATACTATTAATTCCAGTAATAGTATAAATGCGTGTTTCAAAGCGTCTTAAGCAAAAAAAAGAGGTTGTAAGGGTTCATGGAAAGTTAAAAGAGATTTTAACGTTTCATGATAACAAAGGTAAAGTTGTTCATAGATTTATCAATCCTTTAATGGTAGAATTCTATCCGAGAGATGTAGTTCAGGTTGTTATTGGTGCGACTATTTTGGCAATTCCAGTTGGTTTTACTGAGGAGACATGGAGACTTGGGCAGACATTGGGTAATCTTAATGTTGCATTGATTGGGTTTTTATCACTTCTTTTTATTTCGGTATTTGTTTATTACAATTATTATTCAAATGGTTCAATAAAAGGGCATACAGATGAACTTGTTAAGAGAGTTCTTGGAACGTATATGGTGTCTGTTATGGTTGTAGGAATTCTATTGACTGTTATACAGAGAGCTCCGTGGTCAACTGACTGGTTTCTTGCTTTTAAGAGGGTAATAATAGTCTCTCTTCCGGCATCAATGAGTGCAGCGGTCTCAGATATGATCAAGTAAGTAGTTAGAGGTAAAAAATGTCAGAATACAGAAAAGATCAGATATTAAATCGTTGGGTTTTAATCAATACAAATCGTGCTAAAAGACCACATCAGTTTAAGGCTGTGATAAAGCCAGTATTAAAAGGGATTGACTTTTTTGCTGCTGGTAATGAACATCTTACTCCTCCAGAAATATACAGAGTTGGAAAAGGTGGAAAATGGGATATTCGGGTATTCCCGAATAAATTTCCTGTGGTAGATAATAAAGGGACTGCAAAAAATTATTCTTATGGTACGCATGAAGTTGTTGCAGAGGATCCAAAACTTGAGAATCAACTTTGGGATTTAAGTCTTGCAAGGTTTGTTAATCTTTTGAAAGTTTATAGGACAAGAATAAATGATATTTCAAAAAATAAAAAAATAAAATATGTTCTTGTGTTTAAGAATCATGGCGAGAAAGGAGGAACATCAATTCTTCATAGTCATACACAAATTGTTGGGATGGGAAGAGTTCCGGAACTTGTTTTAGATGAATCAAAGAAGGGGTTTAAGAAGAAATGTCTTTATTGTGATATGATTAAGAAGGAAAAAAGAAGTAAGAGACTTTGTTTTGAAAATAAGACAATGGTTGCAATTGCTCCATACGCTTCAAGATTTAATTATGAAACATGGATATTTCCTAAAAAACATATTCAAAATATGAATGAGATGAGTGAAGATAATATTCGTGATATGGCTGAGATTCTTAGAAAGGTTTTAAGAAAACTTAGAAGGATGGACATCCCGTATAATTTTTATCTTCATTATGCACCAGTGGGGAAGAAACTTCATATGCATATTGAGGTAGTTCCAAGAAAAGCAACATGGGCAGGATTTGAACATGGTTCTGGTATGATAATAAATTCTGTTTCTCCAGAACTTGCAGCAGAATATTACCGTTCATAACGAAAAGGTTTATATATTTAAAAAACAGTAATTTCACTATGGCAAAGAAAAAAGAGAAACCGAAAGATGACAGTTGGATTAAGTCTATGATAGCTGATAAAGGGCCTGATTTTGTTGTTGGAACTTTGAAAGGTTTTATTGATAAGCTTACTAAATCTATTACAGATTCTATTCATAATTCTGAGAAGAAATTTATGCAAACACTTGTTTATTACATTCTTTTTGCGGTTGGAGCGGTGCTTCTTGCGGCAGGAGGAATCATTTTGATTAGTGAATACTTTGAGATAAGCAAAGGATGGATATATTTTGGAGCAGCAATTATATTGATTTTATGGTCTTGGCATATCAAGAA
>CAZYEG010000089.1:0-5841 GCA_964646365.1 uncultured Methanosarcinales archaeon | reverse complement strand
CTACACACTCATCAAGAACTATTTGTTTTGCTAATTTAAAAAGTTCTGGCTTATTTTTATTTACTAAAACACGGATAGAGCCCGTTTGGTCTTCAATTGTAAGAAAAATGTTTCCGTTTTTTGTTTCATGAATCTCACTTACAAGACCAATAATGGATGTTGTTATTCTTTCTTTTTTGAGTACTGCCCTACTTATTTGAGTGAGTCCAACAAGTTCTTTTCTATCACAAAGCATTTTTTCCAATGTTTCATATCTTGCATTAAAGAAGTGTATGAAGTCTTGTATGCTTTTTTTTTGTGGATTTTTATCATATGAAAAAAGAACATCTACGGGTGTTTTGGTGTTTTTTAGAATTGTTTCAATTGATCCTTTATTATTTATTATATCTATCAGTTTTTTTGATTTGTCTGGATCTTGTATGTGTTGTCTTATTTCTTTTGAATGTTGGTTTATTTCTTTTAACAGTTTTTCACTAATAAGTATATTATTGCTTAGAAAAAAAGATACCACGTCCTTAGTTTTTTGATTAGTTTCCATTTTAGGTTAGACAGATTGTTCTTAATTCTATTTAAGATAAGTTTAATCCGTCCTCTAAAACCTTTATTAGTCTTATTTGTAGGTGATCGTTGGTTGCTATGGTTATTTCTCTTGTTCTACCATATCTTCCTTTTGATATTACTTTTGCATTAATTATCCCTAACATGTCAAGTTCTGCGACAATGTCACTTAATCTTCTTTGTGTGAGAGGTCTTAACCCTGATTTTTTACAGATGTTTTTGTATATTTCATAAATATCACCGGTAAAAAGTCTTTCTTTTGGTTTTTCTTTTTTTATTAAAAAAATTGAATAGAGTGTTGCTTGGTGTTGTTTTGGTTGTGTAAAAACAATATCCATTACTCGGTCTTTTTCTATTTTTTCTTCTGCTAAATCAATATGTTTAATCATAACTTTATTTTTACCTTCTCTTTCTGCCAATTCCCCAGCCACTCTTAATAACTCTAAAGCTCTTCGTGCGTCGCCATGCTCTCTTGCGGCATATGCTGCACATTTTTCTATTACTCCTATAGCAAGGGCCTCTTCTTTGAACCCTGCCTTCGCTCTTGCTTTTAATATGTGTTGTAATTGTATTGCATTATATGGTGGGAATACAAGTTCTTCTTCAGAAAGAGAACTTCTAACCCTTGGGTCAATTGTGTCTGTAAATACTAAATCATTTGATATTCCAATAAGAGATATTTGTGATTTTTTTAAATCAGTATTAATACGTGTTAAATTATACAGTATTTCGTCCCCTATTTTTTTAACTAATTGATCAATTTCATCTAAAATAAGTATTACTAATTGTTCTTTTTCATCTAAAGCTTGAAAAAATATTTTATAAACTTCATCTGTTGGAAGTCCTGTGGCTGCAACTTCTTTACCAAACTCTCTAATAATTTGTGCAACCAGTCTATATTCTGTGTCTGCAATTTTTTTTAATTTACAATTAACATATACTACTTTTACAGGAATATTGTTTTTTTCAGCTAAAGAAAGAATTTCATCTGTTGTATTTTTTATTGTTAATGTTTTTCCAGTTCCTGTTTTACCATAAAGAAACAAATTAGAAGGTTTTTCCATACGAAGACATGGTGCTAGAATTCCAGCAATTGTGTTTAACTGCTCATCTCTATGTAAAACAGTATCTGGGTTATAAGATATCTGAAACACTTTTTTATTTATAAATATAGATTCAGAATTAATAAACTTTTCAAGAATTGTTGATATATTATTTTTTGCCATTTATTAAAAATAATATCTAGTCTTATTTAAATATATATGATATTGATAATATGTACTACCCCCTTATTTCATTTGGAAAATATATTATATAAAAATATGTATTGTTTAAAAATAAATAAATAAAATAAATATTTAGTCGATATTTTTTATTTTCTATATAGTAATATAATATAATATAATAAATAACTATTACATTATTATTATTATTAGATTTCCACAAGAAATGAAGGGGTTGGTATTTTTATTGTTACTTATCAATAACAACAAAAAGATAGATTTATATATTAGTCCTGGTTTCTTATTGTTATATGATAGTTGAAAAAGACTTTTTAAGCAAATTAAAAGATTTTGGCCTGAATAGTTACGAAAGTAAGCTATGGACAGCAATTCTATCTAGAGGAGTAAGTACTGCAGGAGAGCTATCTGACATTGCAAATGTTCCAAGATCTAGAACTTATGATGTTTTAGAAAGTTTAGAGAAAAAAGGCTTTATTGTTATGAAACTTGGGAAACCTATCAAATATCTTGCAGTTCAACCTGATGAGGTTATTGAAAGAGTTAAAAAGAAAGTAAACACTGAAGCAGAAAGCCAAATAAACGTATTGGATGGAATTAAAGATTCTGTGATTCTAGAAGAGCTTACACAACTACACAATCAAGGATTAGAACTAATTGAACCAAATGACATGTCTGGCATTATAAAAGGCAGAACAAATATTTACAATCATATGGAATTTATGATAAAAAATGCAAAAGATACAGTTGTTATTAATACAACAGAAAAAGGTCTTTGTAGAAAACATGATAACTTATTTAATGCAATTAAAAAGGCAAAAGAAAAGGGAGTTTCTGTTCATATTCATGCACCATTATCAAAAGAGAATGAAACACACAAAAAAAGATTAAACACCGTTTCAAATGTTAAAGAAACAACAAATCAATCAAGATTTATTATTGCAGACGGGAAAGAAATGTTGTTTATGCTTATGGATGACGAGACAATCCATCCTAATTTTGAAGTTGGAGTATGGGTTAATGCGCCATTATTCGCTGCGGATTTACAAAAAAAATTATTTAATTAAATAATTCTATTTTATCGAAAACTTTTTATACTTCTCAAAGTAAAGTACTTTAAAAGGGGTGATTAAATGGCTCTCACAGTTGAAGGCGTTACTTTAAGCATAATCGTTGGTACATTAGCTGCAATAGTATATAGTTTGAGAATTCTTGTAATAATGGAAAGAAGGATTGCAAGAATGGATATGAATCTTGAGGCTATAGTTAAGCAAATTATGCGAGAAGAACTTAAAATCGAAAGAGAAGAAAGGAATATTGCAAAAAAACTTAGCACAATAACAAAGAAGAAAAAGAAGAGATAAATTTATTTTTTATCTTTTAACTCTTTTTCTAATTTTATAATTTCTTTTTTAACATTATCAACAACTGCTTGATTTTCTTCTTGATTCATTATTTCATTACATTCAGGACATTTAAATTCAAAATCCATCGCCTGTTCAAAATCAAGTCTAATACATTTATTCATACACATAAAAAAATGATTTGACTCTTCTCGTTCAACACGTTCTTCTAATTTTTGAAGTCGTTTTCTTTTTAAATCTGTAACAAGATAATGCACTCTTTTTGGATTAAATGTCCAATAATAAATATACCATCCTTTTTGTTTGTCTTTTTTTCTGATGAAAGTTACAAGGTTAGCATTGAATAATCTATAAAGCATATTTCGTGTTTGATTAACTTCTCTATCTATATCTTTTGCAAGATCAAATTCTGAAATGTTTTTTTTCTTCTTGAGAGTGTCAACTAGCGGAATTACGTCTGCTCCGGCAACCTCTGTGATTACACTGTCAATTATTTTTTTTGTTAGCTTCATTCTTTAATGGGTTATAATTATTAGAATAATGGTTTATAAATGTTTCGTTTTTTAATTATAATTTTTTATTTTTTGGTAAATATAAAATAAAAAATAGGTGTTTATAGTTGAAAAGAAGAAAAAATAAAGGAGATTTATATTTTTTATTGTTTATTTTCGATTTATTTTAGTTATTAAGTTTTAATTTTAATTATAAGAAAAAAGTTACTACTAAATAATACTCTCATTTATTAATTCTTCAAATAAAAGACCTTTATTTGTGGCAATTTCAATAGAAATAACATATCCATTTGGTGTTTTTTTAAGATCTTCAGTTGTGATAAAATACCATGGAAGCTTGTCGTATTTTATACCAATCCAAGGTTCGGCGCCAAAAATATTTGAGAATTCTTTTAGCTGTTTGACCTCTTCTTCTGTTAAATATTTTTTTAAATTTTTTGAAGCTTTACACTCAAATGCAATTGTTCGTATTTTATTACTCGCAATAACATCCGGAGAAGGAAATCTCGTTGATCCAGATCCTGCGGCTCTTACTGCAGCATAACCCGATTCCCAAAGCATTTTTATCAATTGTCTTTCGGCATTTGATCCTTTGTTTTTTGTATTCATTAGAAAATTTTATATAAGTATTATTTTATTAACCTTTGTATGAAAAGGGGTATATTGTTATTGTTCTTATTGTTTTTAGTTCCTTTGGTTACTGGAGCAACATATTGTCTTAATTCTGACGACGGGAGAAATACAAATTGTTGTGAATATTCTATAGATCTGAGAGATGATTCTGAAGAGTATTGTGTGGAATGTGGACATCTTTGGGATTCTGAATATAAGTGTTGCAATAAGCCAGGTGATAATTTCTGTCTTTTAGGTGGAAGTTCATGTGTTGAAGGAGTTTCTTATCGTGACCATTGTAATGATGGAGTGCAGAATTGTGATGAAAGTGGTGTAGACATTGGTGGGGCAGATTGTAGAACTCCGTGTTATGCGCCAGAAGAGGATGGTTTTTGTCCTGCTATGTGTTCTGCTGATGAAGATATAGATTGCTGTAAGGAAACAGTATTGGATGAACATGGGAATGGGTCATTTTACCAGACATCATTAGATGATGTGTATGGTTGTTGTGAAGCAAATGATTTTTGGTGTTCTTCAGATTCTGCAGGGTCTTGTGTTTACGGAACGATTTACGAAAATCATTGTTCGGACGGAATTCAAAGTTGCGGAGAAACAGGAATTGATTGTGGCGGAAGTTGTAGTAGGAACTGTGGAGTTTCAAATGTTCCAGATGGAATATGTTCATGGATGTTAAACAGCTATCCTTCTGCTTATTATATAGAAAACGATCCAGATTGTTGTACAAAAAACAGCGTTAATGGAGTATGGGCTGACAATAGATGTTGTTGGTCTGGTAAAGATTGGTGTGAGGCTGGTGCGGGTTCATGTGTTGGAGGAGTTTATACAGCGAATCATTGTTATGATGGTGTGCTAAATTCTTTTTGTGGTGACTTTGGAGCTGGTAATTTTTTAACTACTTTTACATCTGAAACAGGAGTAGATTGTGGGGGAGATGATTGTGGTCTTTGTGGTTATACAAGAACAGGTAAAGGAAGTACTGGAGATTCTTGCAGAATAGCAAGCGATTGTTTAGATGGATATTGTAGCAACATTACAATAAGGTATTTGTCAGATAACGCAAGCGGATTTTTATCAGATGATGATGTAGTACAATATGGAAGTGGCGTGTGTTGTCCTTTTGGTTCTAGTTGGAATGTTTCTCGATGCAGTGCGAGTTCTTAATTTTCTTTATTTTTATTCTTTTTACATTAAAAACATGTAAACAAAATAAATAAATATTAAATATTTCTCTTTTTTTTCTTTTATTATACGTTTCTGTGTGATAATGTGAATATTTGTGTAATATATTGTGATATTTTTCTGTTTTTATGTGTTATTTTTGTTGTGTTAATTATGTGTTTGTAATTTATTGACGATATATGATAAAAACATCTATATTTATGTTGTTTTTTGATTCTATATCACACATTAGTATACTAAAATAGTTAGATTTATATATGATAATTGTCAAAAAATAGAATTAGGGGTAAAAAGAGCGGTTTTAATGTCAATTACACCAACAGAACAGCGAATATATAGGAATTTTTATGGAAA
>CAZYEG010000088.1:3991-5944 GCA_964646365.1 uncultured Methanosarcinales archaeon | reverse complement strand
ATGCTTATTGGAACAGATTTTAATGTTGGTGGAATTAAAGGACTTGGACCAAAGAAGTCACTTGCACTCGTTAAAAAATATCATGATGATCCAGAAGCGCTTTTCAAAGAAGTTGAGTGGGATAAGACATTCGATTATGATTGGAATGAAGTATTTTATTTAATAAAAAATATGCCAGTTGAGGAAAATTATGTTTTAGAATGGAATAAACCAGATCCGGATAAGGTTAAAGAGATCCTGGTTGCTAGACATGAATTTTCAGAAGATAGAGTGGATAGCTCGCTTGATAAATTAAAAGTCGAAGCAGTCCAGCAAAAAGGGCTTAATGAATTTTTTTGAGGAAAATAAATGGAAACAAGTTTACGTAAATCAATGGAGAAGGTTTTGAATGCTGAAGAGTTAGAACATTTTAAAACCTCTTTTGACGTCGTCGGAGATATTGCAATAATGGAAATAGATGATGAACTTATTTCTAAAGAAAAAGAAATAGGAGAAATGCTTCTTAAACTTCATAAAAGCGTAAAGGTTGTTTGTAAAAAATCAGGAATACATAATGGTGTTTTTAGAACTCAGGATCTTTTAGTTATTGCAGGAGAAGACAGAAAAGAGACAGTGTATAAGGAAAATGGTATACAATTAAAGCTGGATGTTGAGAAAGTGTATTTTTCTCCTAGACTTTCAACAGATAGAAAAAGAATATCTGAGATGCTTCAGCCTGGAGAAGATGTTTTGGCAATGTTTTCAGGGTGTGGACCATATCCCATGGTAATGCTTAGAAAAGAACCTACTATTAATGTTGTTTCTATTGAGATTAATCCAAATGGTGCAAAATATCAAAGAGAGAATCTTATACTGAATAAGAGTATTGCAAAAAAAATAGTTCCTTCTTTTAGAAAAGATAATAAAAAGTATCTTGTATCTGAGATGAGAAGGAAGGTTCGAGTTGTACATGGGGATGTGAACGATATTGTTCCAGAGCTTTCTACTGGTCGAATAGGAATAAAGAGTTCTTGTAGTATTACTGAAATAGATGAAGTTCTAAAAGTGAATCCAGATTTTATTGAGCTTTATTTAGATGATGTTATTGAAAAAGAAGTTGAGAAAGTTCAAGAGGTTATTAATTATCTTTATGAGAAAGATGTAGATGTGATGCTTCATGCGTGTAGTGATAAATTTAATGAGGAAAGTGTTAATTTATTTGGTGATGAAAATGAAATTTCAGGAACCTTGATGATGCTTTCAAAATTAGAGGAATTATTTTTGTTAAATACTAATGTTCTTGGTGCTGTTGTGCATCCTATAGCTGATGGTAAGGTAAAAGGAGTTAAATTTGATAACTTTTTGAAAAATGTTGAGAAAATTAAATTGACACATCCAAGAATGTTTGAATCTTTGTATTTTGAAAACATGAAATATGATTTTTATTCTGAATCACAGATCATGGATGCTGTTAAGCTTGGCGGTAAGATATGTTTTGATATTAATCATTATTATGAGGTCTATAAGGATACACCACGAATGGCAACGTTTTTAGAGAAACTTTGTTTGGAGCAAGAGGTGTATTTTCATATTTCTGATTCAAATGGACAGACTGAAAAAAAATCTGTACCATTAGGTAAAGGGAAAGTTGACTATGAAAAGATTGTAGAGTTCATTAAGTTTGGTTGTGTTACGGTTGGATGTGAAGACTATTCTAAACCAGTTGAAAGAGTTGAGAGTTATCAGGTAATTAATTCCTTACTTGGACAAAAGAAGTTTGATAGGATACTTATGCCGCTTCCAAAATCAGCAGAAGATTTTTTAGATACTGCACTACTTGCTGCAAAGAAAGGTACGGTAATACATTTTTATGATTTTTTGAATGATGCAGAGTTTGATCTTGCTAAGAAGAAAATAGATAAGGCGGATGGTTTGAAAAAATAAGTGGAGATTTATTTTATAAATTTTTTAATA
>CAZYEG010000088.1:0-3981 GCA_964646365.1 uncultured Methanosarcinales archaeon | reverse complement strand
GAGAAGGCGTGTGTTCGTGCAGGGATGGTTTATAAGATTCTTGATCTTGTCAAATGCGGACAGCACGCACCACATGTTTTTAGGATATGTGTTGACTTTGAGATTCTATAATTTGTTGAATTCTAAGTTTATGATTTTATTTTTTAATAATGTTTATAAATAAAAAGATTCATAATAAAGATAACAATGACAATTAAAATAATTATTACTGGTGGAACTATTGATAAGGAGTACGATCCATCTAATCAAGAATTTGAATTGAAGAAAACACACATAAAAAAAATGCTTAAAGAGGGGAGGTTTCCAGGTTCGGCGGCTATTGATAAATTAATGTTGAAAGATAGTCTGGACATGACTACGGAAGATAGGATGAAAATTCTTTTAGAGTGTAAGAAGGCAAAAGAATCTAGAATTGTTATAACACATGGTACCGATACTATGGTTGAGACTGCTAATATTTTGGGTAAGAGTATAAAAAATAAAACTATTGTTCTTACTGGCGCCATGCAACCAGCAGCTCTTGAAAAGACAGATGCCCTTTTTAATGTTGGTGGTGCAGTAATTGCAGCACAGCTTCTAAGCAGGGGAGTGTATATTGTTATGAATGGGAAGATTTTTTCTTGGAATAATGTTAAGAAGGATAAAAAAAAGTCTATTTTTATCAAGAAAAGATAAAACTTAATATATTTCCATGTGTTTTTACATGTTATGAAGTGGGAAAGGATATGGTCAAGGAGATACTCTGTGCAATATTCTGAGATGATTCTTTATTCTGTTAGTAAGAGGGCTGAAAAGTATCTTAAATTCTATATGGACAAGATGATTATAATTCCTGATGGCAATAATGAGGTCTGTTATTTTGAGGAACAGGAGCAAAAGCAATTTATGAAAAGCATAATTGATTATTATTCTTCAAACTTAAAGGATATGAATAAATGTTTTGATATGGTTTTAGGGTTTGGAAAAGAATACGAAACCTTTGCTAAGCAAATATATGACTCTGATGTAAAAAAGATGGACAATTTGGATTTGTTAAGTATATATGAGGCATTTTATGAATGGCTTACCGTCTATCAAATTCCTCTTTTTTTAGTGTTTCTTTTGAATGAATATTGGTCAGAGAAGTTAAATGATGAGCTTGATACAGATGATGACCTTGTTAGGCAGGCGCTTTTTCGACCAAGCAAAAAAAGTACTGTAATTAAGATGCAAGAAGAGGTTATGAATCTTAAGGAAGAGGATGTTGAGTCTTTTTGGAATAAGTATAAATGGATTCCTTGTCTTGACATACAATATAATCCATGGACACTGGATGATGTTAAAGAATATGTTTCAAATATTGCTGAAATGTCAGTTAAGAGAATGGGGTTTGCTGAAGCTGTTAAAAAAGCAGGTCTAAAATCTTCTCAGGTTGAACAGTTTAAGATGATGAAAGAGCTTGGTTATATGAAAGATGTGAGAGATGACTATAGGAGAAGGGCAATGTTTTATCTGTTGCCTTTTTTTGATGAGGTTGCAGGTCGGATGGGTATCTCCAGAAAAGAATTTGCATATTTGACAGGAAAAGAAGTGGAGAAATTTCTTAAGATAGGGGTTTTTGATAAGAGCGTTATAGATGAAAGAAGCAATGGTTTCATGCTAACCTTGGAAAATGATAATATTAGATGTTTTTCTGGAAAAGATATTTCTATAGAACTTGAAAAAATAGGTTTTGTTGAGGATAAAGTTGATATAGGATCGATTAAAGGAATTGTTGCAAATAAGGGAAAAGTGAAAGGAACTGCAAAGGTTGTAAGAACAGTACATGATATTTTAAAGATTGAAAAGGGAGACATAATGGTTGCAGTAACTACACATCCAGACTTTGTTCCAGCAATGCAGAAAGCTGCAGCAATAGTAACAGATGAAGGAGGGCTTCTTTGTCATGCAGCAATTGTTTCAAGAGAACTTGGAAAGCCTTGTGTTGTTGGGACCAAGATTGCGACTAAGACAATTTCTAATGGATCTCAGGTAGAAGTAGATAATGGAATTATTAGAATTATTAAATAAAAAAGCGCATGCTTCCTAAGTTACTCTTTCTCATCACCGCTTTCGCTCAGAGGGTGTTCACGCAGGAATAGCATACGCAATCATTAGAATGTTGGTTTGTCTTTTAAATGTTTATGTTATAAGCCTTAAGTTCTGTCTTAAGTGTATTTAGTGTAGAGAATTGTATTCCATTTATCCCAAGCTCTTTTGCTCCATCTGCATTTTCTTTCATGTCATCTATGAAAATGCATTCTTCTGGCTGGCTTTTTGTTTTTGTAAGAGCTATTTCATATATTTCTTTATCTGGTTTTCTTTCTCCGATGTCGCAAGACAATACATACGAGTTGAATACTTTTACTTCTGGATATGTGTTAAAGAGAAAGTCTCTGTGCAATGGGGATATGTTTGATAACATAATAATCTCGTATTTTTCCTTAATATGATATAGAAAATCTATCATGTCTTGTTTGATTTCAAAAATACTATTCCATATTGGAATAAATTCATCATAAGTTAATCCTGTATTGAGTTCTTTTTCCATATTGTTGTATATGGTTTTTTCAGTAATTGTACCAAGGTCTATACCGATTAATGCTTTTGGTTTAAGAATAACATTTCTAATTTTATCTTTACTCTTATCGCTAATTTTTGCAATTTTATTGATAATAATATCATGATCAAAATTAACTAATACTCTACCAAAATCAAAGAAAAAAGTTTTAATCATTTCTATCCAAACATATGTAAGTAGTCGCCGCCTTCAAGTTTTTCTTCTTTTTTTACTTTTTCAATAGCGTCTAAGAAATCTTTTTCACGTATAGTGGTCTTGTTTCTTCTGATCGCGAAATAACCTGCTTCAGTTGCAACAGCTTTGACTTCTGCTCCGGAGAAATCTTTCATGGCGTTAATAATTTTGTTAATTTTTGCCTTTTTTTCAATCTTCATATTTTGAGTATGAATTTCAAAAATCTTTTCAATACCTTCTTTTGAAGGAAGATCTACATGTATTAATCTGTCTAATCTGCCAGGCCTGATAACTGCAGGATCAAGAATATCTTTTCTATTAGTACAGCCAATGATTTTTACGTTATCAAGTGGCTTAAATCCGTCAAGTTCTGCAAGGAACTGCATGAAAGTTCTTTGAACTACTCTTACGCCAGATGTAACCACTTCCAATCTTTTTGCTGCAAGTGAATCAATTTCATCAATAAAAACAATGCTTGGTGCTTTTTCTCTTGCAAGTTCAAAAACTTCTTTTACAAGTTTTGCACCTTCTCCAATGAATTTTTGTACAAGTTCTGAACCGACAATTTCAATGAATGTAGAGTTGGTTGAATTTGCGACAGCTTTTGCGAGAAGTGTTTTTCCTGTTCCAGGAGGTCCATATAGAAGTATTCCTTTTGGTGGTTTAATTCCAATTTTTTTGAATAATTCTGGTTTTTTTAGTGGTAATTCTACAACTTCTTCAATTTCACTTATTTGGTTGTCAAGTCCGCCAACATCTTTCCATGTAATGCTTGGTTTTTCCATAATGACAAATTGTTCAACATTGAATTTTTTTGTTGTATTTGTTCTTCTTAGAATTGTAAGATTTTTTTGTTCGCAAAGTACATCATCCCCAGGAGACAGATCTGTACACTGTGATGATATATTAACAAGGAATTTGTTACCATTTGGAACACGTATTATTGCAGTCTGATCAAGGATTTCAATAACCTCACAAACCATAAATGCAGGCTCCTTGATTCTGTCAAGTTCTTCTCTTAAGTGGTTTAATGTGGTTTTTAGTATTTTATTTTCTTCTTCTAGTTGATTTGTTTCAGTAGTATAACTATAAATGACTTTATCTAATTCTTCTGGTTTTTTTGCGTCTTTAGTTGCCATACTGCTTATAGATATTCAGGTATTTATAAAGATTGTGTGCGGGTTTTAATCAATAGTAACAACATTTAA
>CAZYEG010000087.1:0-5946 GCA_964646365.1 uncultured Methanosarcinales archaeon | reverse complement strand
AGCAAGCTGTGCATTGCCCATTATTCCTGCTAAAACATTATTGAAATCATGAGCCATCTTTCCTGCTACTCGTCCAATCAAAGCATGTTTGCTCTGTTCTGCAGTAAATTCCAATGCTTTTCTTTTTTCTTCTTCGAATTGAGAAACAACTGTATCTAAAGCCTTTTTTTTAAGTGCTTGACCATGGTCTCTCATTTGCTGTATCAAGCTTCTAAGAGAACTAAGAACTTGATGTTTTATTTTTGTGCATGATCGTTTTATTATGTGTATTGGATGTTTAATTTGTGTTGGTTCATTGTGATACGTATGCTTGTAAAGCTCTTCAAGTTCTTCTATTTTAGAAAATAATGTTTCTGTTATTTCTCCAATCCTTCTTTGAGCCCTATTCTCTAAATAGTCAGCTTTTGCCTCATAAGAATTAATAAAATGTAGAAGATATGTCCTTCTTGCTTCTTCATCGTGCCAAAACTCTTCTACAGCATATAATAAGGAGAGAAAATTTTTAGCTTCCCCATCAGTAAGTCCATGACCATCAAAATATCCACGGAGGTTTTCAATCAGTGTATTGATTTCCTCTTCAAGTTCCTTGATTGTGCTCATATAGTCTATACTTGTTTACAGGCTTTATAAACATTATCAAATTAAATAAATTTATAAAAAAAAGACTAAATTAATTATATATGCAAAAAAAGGGGCAAAAAAAGGTCAATAAGAGTATTGGTAAAGCCGCAATGGCCAAGAAAGAAGCGGATGAGCTTGACAACTTAGATTTTAAATATGGTGCTCAAAATGATGTTCTCCTTGAAAAAATAAAAAATGCAATTATACTCAAACAGCAAACAAGTGATACAGAACAAATTATTCTTTCAATAAAAAATGAGATTGAATGCCTAAATGAACTTATAAAAATAATGAAGATTGATCTGGGTGTTAATGAAAAAGCTATCAAAAAAAACAGACAGGTTGTCAAACTTGATAAAGATATTGAAGAACTATACCAGGAAATTTATCATAAAGTACTAGATAATAATAAAGGAATAAAAGGGATTGCGCTTTCTTATGAGATTATTAAAGAGGGAGTAAGTGTATTTGGGAAAAGACTTTGGTATAGAATAAACATTTATCACCTAATCCCACCATTTATTGAGAATCATAAAAGACAGATAATAAATTTAAATGAACAAATCAAATGTTTACAAAGTGACAATTTCTCAAGCTTAAGAGAGTTAATTAAGGAAGAATCTGAAATCTATAAAGAATCATACAACATGGAGTATGAAGCTAATATGAATGAAGCCGAAATGATCAGGCTTGACAAAGGACTTGAGATGAAGAATAGAATTCTTGAAAGGAAAAAATTAAACACTGAAATGGAAAATCTTCAGCCAGACTTTTCAAGAACAATTCATACCATGGATGGATTTAGAGAACTTAGCGATCAGAAATTAAGAATTATGCATGACCTTCTTGCAGTATGGAACAAAAATTGGAAAAAGGCAGAGTATTTTGTAAATGAAGTCATACCAAAACTAGTTGAAAACCAAATTTCATTTATTGATCAAGAAATAGAATTTGTTGCAAATGAGAATTCTATCGAGAATCATATAAAAAACTGTACTTTCGTTGGGGCAAGTATACTGAGTAATCTTGATGCAAACAATAGAGCTATCATCAATGAAAAAATAAAGAAAAAGGATGATATTTTGAAAGAATTAACTCTCGAAAATGATCATATTTTATATCAATTAAATCTAATTAAAATTAGTCTTGAAAAACAAAAAAAATATTTATTTGATTACAAGAAAAAAACATGGCATTTTGTAACAAAATATGCAAGAGATTACACTAAAGTCATTATGGCTGAAAAATCTTATAGTGAAGCAATTGAATCTATGCTGATTAAGCTTAAAAATGACATTGCTACAGTGGTTAATGATTATGACGACCTTCCAGATGCAGAAGTAAAAGTGCTTCTAGATGCTCTTAGCAAACAAGAAAAAGAATCTGAACAAAAATTTCTATCAACAACATCTAAATCTAGAAGAATTTTACTGATTTCTCCACCTGCAAGAAAATTTGCAAGTGATACAAAAGAATTTGCCCCACCGATTGGACTTACTTGGATTGCTGGCACTCTTATGCATGAGGGACATGTTGTACAGATAATTGATTGTGTGGCTGAAGGTCTACATAATGAGGAAGTCATGTTAAAGAATGGTCATCCTGAAATCAGATATGGGCTACCTGAACACGAAATCATAAGAAAAATAAAAGAATTTAATCCTGACTTTGTTGGAATATCTAATATATTTACTTCGCAGGCATCTGAAGCATTAAAATTATGCAAGTTAATCAAAAATATAGATCAAAAAATACCTGTAGTTCTTGGTGGGACACATCCCAGTATGACGTATAAAGAAATAATGGAGAATTATGACTTTGTTGATTACATAATAATAAAAGAGGGAGAAAATGCCATGAAACAACTCGTGAATACACTGTCCTCTTATGATAAAAAATTAAGTAGTGTACCTGGACTTGTATACAGGGAGAATGGAAAAATAAGGGTCAATACTGTAGATTTTATTTTGGACCTAAACAAACTTCCTCTTCCTGCAATTGAACTTTTAAATCTTAAACTGTATAATAAATCAAGCTCAATCTATTACTGTTATGGTGAATCAAAAAGGGCTTATTGGCAATCTGTTTCATTAAGTAGAGGATGCCCACACAACTGCAAGTTCTGTCTTGCAACCACAATGGAGGGATATAAGAATCGTGCATTAAATCCTAAACGTGTTGAAGAGTTGTTGATTAAATTAAAGCAAAATGGAATCACTGATATCACCGTAGAAGATAATAACTTCTTAAAACATACACATTTTAATGACATTGTTACTCTTTTAAAAAAACATGGGTTTGTATATAATGTAATTAATGGGGTAGACCCAACTGATTTGAAAAATAATCAATGGAAAATAAAAAAATTAAAAGAAAGTGGATGTTATAGAATATTTTATCCTCTAGAATCTGTCAACCCAGAGTCTCTTAAAGTTGCTGGTAAATATGGTGGAAAAAGAAAATATGAAGAAATAATTTCCAAGAACAAGGAATTTATCAAGGAGTTTACAGATTATGGAATTGAAGTTGCAGCTGCTTATATGGTGGGGTTTCCTAATGAAAATATTGAAATGATAAAAAATACCGGGAGATTTGCTTATGATATTTTTAGATTAGATCCCAAATTAATCTCTACTTATGCATTTTGCGTAACCCCATTTCCTGGGGCAGGTATGTTTGATGAATGTCAAAAACACGGTATTCTTGACAAGCATAGAGTCGACTGGAAATTAAATCCCGAGTATTATACATACGATCATGCACAAATTGGTAAGAGTAGAGATTTTCTAGATATGGTTGAATATATGAGAAAATGCATAATGGTTGCTGCAAATAGTGCTGAGAATTCTGAAATATTAATAGGTGGTAAAAGCTGGAGAAGTTACGTAGCAATATGGAACAGTATCAGTATGCCTTCTAAAAAGGAAGCAGAAGGAATATTGTTTGGCAGAGATGGACATATTTATGATAAGAACAAAAAAGCAGTAAAACCAGTTGTTCGGAAAGAATATAAAGAACCATATGCAATACCATATGAAACTTTTTCTGAAGAAGAAATTAAGTGGGCAAAAAATAATAATAAAGCCTTGCTTATGGATTTAGAAACAAATTATAATTGTGACTTAAGATGTAGATATTGTTTTGAAGCAGAAGAGGAAACTCACTCTGCAAATCAAAATAAGAAAAAAGGGCCAAGGCCTATAATGAAATTTTCGGATATCAAATATGTCGTTGATGAAGCTGCAAAAAATGGGGTAAAAACTATAGACATAATTTCTGGGGGTGAACCCCTTTTATATTATAATGAAGGGAAAACTATCTTGGATGTTATAAAATACATCAGAGGTAAAAATATCAATGTTGAATTT
This sequence comes from uncultured Methanosarcinales archaeon, assembly GCA_964646365.1. Lineage (GTDB taxonomy): Archaea > Nanobdellota > Nanobdellia > Woesearchaeales > CAZYEG01 > CAZYEG01. Next base: position 1,957 of record CAZYEG010000087.1, on the reverse strand, counting down.
TTCACAAATGGTTCTGTTTTTGGAGATGACAGATGGGTCCCCGAAGAAAATGGAGAAAAGTTACCTCGTTTTGGGATGAGTGCTGCGAAACTGGCAAAAGAATTGCAGAGATTAAAAGTTGTTATTGTCTATAAACTAAGTGCACTACACAGAATGCCTCATATGATGCTTACTGGATATGGAAAATCATGTGATGGTGGGATAAAATTTAAGCATTTAGCAAATAGAATCAAATGGACAAGTCATGAATATAGAGATAAGAATAACATTAAAAAAATTGTCAGTATCCCAGTTGGTTTAAAGCTACTTTTAGACTCAGGTTACAATAAACCTGGTCAAATTCCTGGATTTCCTGACGCTGGACTTTTGGCAATAGAGACGCCAATTACCAAACTTAACTATAACTTTATCGAGGAACTTTGGAAATTTGTAAGAGACAGCAATATTGTTCCATATTTCGAAAGACTACGTGAATGTGGTGGAGGAACTAATAAAGATTTACTTATTTCAAATGATGAAAAATTAAATAATTACAAACTGTTTGATTTATGGAATAGAGTGCTTGCAATTGACAAAGAAGAATACGGGTTTAGTTGGACACCATGCCCTCCTTTGATAAGCTATAGTTGCGATCTAAATAGATTCAGTATTTATGTCAGTGTTTTTGGAGAGACATATCCGTGTGAATCCAAAGCAGTTAGTTTAGGAAAAATTCTTGGAGATGATAAAAATTATCTTTCTGAAATATTAAAAAAACCTGAACTAAAAAAAATAAGAGCACTAGAGTCTTGCATTGGAAGCAAGTGCAGAAACTGTTCACATATGAAGAATGGGGACTGTTATGGTGGCTGTATCGGAGAAGCTCTAGCACTTACAGGAGATCATCTATCTGGAGACCCAAGGTGTCTTTTGCCAGAAATGGAGAAAAAAGAAGAAAAAAAAAGTAATTCAAAGCGTATATTGATAGTCGACGATCAGTACAAAATGATTGGCTTGGAATTTTTAATGGAGCCAGGCTTAAAAAATGTTTTTTCAGTCATTGAATGGGCTGAGACCTTTGAAGAAGCTGTTAAAAAATTGTCTAAATTAAAACCCGACGTTGTAATTACAGACCTTGATTATCCTGAAAAGACAGGTGGAAAAGTTATAGAACAAAAGGGGATAAAACTGATTGAATTTATATCTTCTAATTATAAAATCCCCACGATTGTATTATCAAGCAACGAAGAGGGAGTTAAAAGAGCTGCTGCAATGGGTGTCGAAGCTTTTGATAAAATGGATTTTATGGAAGTTATAGCAAAAGCTATTGAATTTGCAAAAAAATAAAGAAATAAAATTAAAAAAATCAAATCTTAAGTGTGTGAGTTTAAATGTAATTAAACTTTTTTGCAAGCCTGATAGACATTATCAAATAACTTCTCCAATTTATCGAACGGTGTACATGAAAAAGCTATCCTTAGCATCCCTGGAATTGCAATAAGTCCTGTGCTGTAATCACTAAGAAGGATCTGACGAAGTTGTTCGGAATCTTTCTTTGTCTTTACACACATAAAATATCCTGAATTAAATGGCAGCGGTTCAAACTCTTCTGCATATTCAGGATGAGAGTTGATAATTTCTTTGACTTTTACATATCTTCTCTTTAAAGTCTCAAATTTTTCTTTCTTTTGTGCGTCATAGTCTGGATCCTCAAGGGACTTTAGGACTAAAGACTGTGAAAGAACCGGAGCCATTGAAATATTTCCTCTGATTGCTCCTGCTGTTTTATCTTCAAGTGCAGTGTATAGTTCTTTTGTAGCATTTTTCATTCCATATGTAATAAACCCGGTTCTAAATCCCCATACATAATCTTCTTTTGTTGCACCGTCAATCTTTACTGCTAAGACATTTTCATGTAAATCACATAATTCTGAAAATATTGATTTCAAAGGCCTTGACAAAGTTCTAAAATCTTGGG
>CAZYEG010000086.1:0-5960 GCA_964646365.1 uncultured Methanosarcinales archaeon | reverse complement strand
TGAACCAAACTTACATAGTATCAAGATTAACTTTTCCATCACCATTGATTTTCTTAATGATTGCTCCCATTCGCTTTGTTTTGTTCGCTAAACTTGTTTCCTTGCAGAACCAATCATACCAACCTGCATTACATTGTGTGTGGTAGTCCTTACTCTCAAAATCACCATTATTGAACTTCTCAATCCATTCTCTTAATTTCATTTCCATAATCAGTGCTCCTTTGTATTTTTTGTTACTACATATATCACTCATAAGAGCACTAATAGCAAGTTATATTTTCAATATTGTGAGTTTATTTTATAGGTTTAATCCCATCAAACAATGTCGAGTCTCCTTTTTCACCCTTTTCAGTAACCAGAAAGTATTCCTCATCTTTAAAAGGAATGTCCTCAACATATTCTCTAAGAAACTCTACATCTCTACTAGCATGTGTATATTTAGATGCAAACACCTTGGTGTTACTATCTAATTCAAAGATACTTAAAATGAAAAACTCTATGATTTTGCGATAATCAATCAAAATCATTGTATCTGCTTTGACACCTCTATAATCTCGTTTTAGTCTACCAAAACACTTTCCTTTTGATAGATTTTCAATATAATTACTCATAATTAACAGTTTATGTATTTCAGGAGTTGATTCTAACCTCAATACATCTTGTTGTAAATCATCATATACTACCATCTGACCATTCTTCATCTTTGCTCTCCAATCTCTTTTCCATAATGTCTATTTCATCTTTCTTTTCGTTAAAGTCTCTACCAAACTTAATAATCAATAAGTACTTCGCACTATTTAGATCTGGTGGATAATATTTCTTGTTCTTTGTAATCTTCTGTTTATTTCTTCCTCCAACCTTTTCTACTAGTGTTTGTACTTCTTCATGTTCAAATCCCATAGCTTTCTTATAGATTACACCTATAAGATCTTCTTTCATTTGACTTTGTCCTTTTTTGAACGCTCTAGCAAAGTCTACATGTCTGTTTTTTAACTTTTGTAATGTTTTTAATGAAATACCTAATTCAGTAGCTATCTTCTGCTGTGTAACGTTTTTTGCAGACAACTGCCTTGCTAGCTTAAGTTTTTCTTTTAATAACCCTTGTTTTTCCCACCTTTGGAACGTATCTAATGACTTGTTTATGCTATCCACTCCTTTGAAGAGGTAATACGTTCACCTCATCTTCACCTCATGATGATTTTCATTATAAACGCTCTTTGAATTTCTGCATAGGGTACTAGTGTAGACATGTTTCAATAGTTTTTACTTATCACAAATAGTGTGTTTTTGTATGGTTGTTTTACTTATTATCTGTGTGTTTACACTATTCACATCACCGTTAACATATATTATCGGTAGAAGAAAATAAATTATTGTTTATTTGCATTAATTTTATCTATAATGTTTCCCAATACTTTTTCTTCGACTGGTCTAGGATCATTCTGAAAATCCTCATTGCTCTCTATTCTTTCAAGATTGAACATTAAAGACTTCTTAAAGTATTGAAACTTATCAACTACCATCTTCCCTTTACCATCTTGCCATTTATTCTTGTGTAGTTGATTAATTGTATATCTCACAGCATCATATAATTTACTGCTTCTATAGTTTTTTCTCGATTCAATCAACAAATCATTAATCTTTTCGTTATTGATATCATGTACCTTTATTAAACCTTGCTTGATCATTGTTTCTAAATAACCATCATAATGAGATGGTATAACCACTTGGGGAGAATCCCCTTTCTCTTTTAACATTTCTTTTCCTTTCTTTTTGGTTTTACTTTGAGTATGAGTTTGAGTATTACTTTTACTTTGTGTACTTTTAATAATCTCTAGTGAACTTTCTTCTTGCTCTGGTGTACTTTGGTACACCTCGGCTGTACCTTTCTCAGTTGAAGCAACATCACTATCTATTTTTTTATTAGCTTCTCTCATCTTTTTAGGTGTTTCAATATACTTCATTTCTTCTTCACTTAACATCCAACATTCATCTTGATATGGATATCGTCGATTTTTTGTGATTGAGTAATAAAACTTCTGTATTTCAACAGAAGTAATATATCCCTCATCAAATGCTTCTTTATCAAAAAAGCCATATTCAATTAAAACTTCAAAAGCCTTAATAATTCTTTCATCATCGAAGTGAAAATCTTTCTTAAAAAGAAACACAAGCTTATTAAGTGCGTCAAATTTATAAAAATGACCAGCTTGATATATCTTGCCCAAAAGAACCTTATATATGACCATTGTTTCAGCACCACCATATATGATAGCCATTTGTGTATCTAACTCTTCATAGAAGAATACATCCACATTGTGATAATCCAGTCCATACCTTGCTTTTCTTGGCATTAATGATTCACTTCACTTTTCTTTATATACTCCATCAATGCTTCTTCAGTAATCCTCCATGAATTCCCAACTTTAAAAGCACGTATTTTCCCTTCTCTAAAATATTTTATTAATGTTACCCTTGTAACTCCTAATATATCAATAAGGTCATTAATCTTATAGATTTTAATCTTTGTTTCCATCGTAATCTCCCATGTCTTTTAATAGTATTTCACTCATAATAAGTTCACCGTTGTTTTGACTTCGTTTTAATGAGTGATTGTATAATTGAGTTGTTGAAATATCTTTATGTCTTAGGATTTGTTTTGTTTCTTCTAACGTCCCTTGACCATATAACATCAAATTAGTAGCTAAAGAGTGCCTTAAACTATGTGTTGTATATCTAGAATCATCGATCCCAATTTGTCTAATTAATTCTTTTACGACTCTTCTTATTGTTCTGGTTGTTATCCTCTTCCCATTGTAGTTTCTATCATGATTTATGAACAAAGCTTCATTTTCACAATTACGATTCATTATATAATCCATCAAAGCATTATAGACATCTGATGACAGTTTTACATATTCATCTTTATCATCATGTCCTTTACCTTGAATGTATAATCTGTAATCACCACGAACATCAACCAGATCTATCACATTTGCTCGTTCCACTTCGATTGTTCTAAGTCCTGTCGTTGCGAGTAAAAGAACTATCGAGTAGTTTCTTTTTCCCTCAATGTTTATTGATTGCACTTTAGCTTTTCTAATCAACATTTGTACCTCATTTACTGTGAATGCACTTCTTTTAAATGTTGGTTCTATCTTTACACCACGAACACCATTTAAGATATTCTTATAAATACCTTCTGAATCAAGATAAGTAAAGAACCCTCTCAACACAACTATTGTCTTTTGTATTGTTGCCGATCTTACACCTTTTGATAAGTACTCTTTGTAACCTAAAATATCCTTTTTAACTGGTAAATTAATTGAATTGGTCCATAAGTACTTTTCAAACTGTAGTAATATCTTTTTGTATGAGTTCTTTGTTATCTCTTTTCTGTCTAATGTATTTATGTAGGTATCGATGTAATGTTTGAAATCAATAGTTATTGAATTCTTCATTGAACTCCAGCTTATTGCGGTATTCTCTTTCATGATAGTATAAATCATCAAGTGGTATACCTAATACTTTGGCAATGTCAGAGAAAATTATGAATGACACTTTTCTACCTCTATCACCTTTTTCAATCTTACTATAGTGCTGATATGATATTCCCGCCTCTCTAGCAGTCTTTCTTTGTGAATACCCAAGTATCCTTCTTGCTTCAACTAAGTAATATCTCGTCAAATCTTGTAACCTCCTTTTTCTGGTTGTGATTCTATTGTATACAGTAAAAGGGTATATAAGTTTCGGTTGGAAGAAATTTCGTATATAGCGAAACATATTACATTTAAATCACGAGGTTATGTACTTCATTCTATGTTTTCTCGAGTATTGCGTTTTATTGCAAAACATATCAATTTATATCAAAGTATCATTTGATAATCATGCAACATATTGCACTTTTCACATTAATTATGGCAATATGTTGCCACTCGTAAAAAAGATGTTATAATGGTGTAGATATCAAGAATAATGCAATATGTACCTGGAGGTAAAAATGACTAAAGAGGAACGAAAGAGAAGAGAAAAAACACTAATAAACTATACTGGTATAGATAAAGACATTAGAGAAAGAAGAAAATGGAAACACGAAGATGTTGTGAAAAGATGCCAAGGTTTAATCAGTATTCGTACACTGCAGGCATATGAAAGTGGTAAAATAAACGCTACAGCTCCAAAGCTAATGCTTTTATCAGATGTATATAATGTCTCTATTGATAGCTTGTTAAAAAGAAATATGAATCCTGTTCTTTTAAAAGAGAATAAAAAAATAGTTCGTTATGAAAGAGTAAAAGATCACTATGAGCGTAACTCTAAAACAGGATACTATTATATAGACGAAAATATTAAAGAGAGTACAGAGTTAGGTGCTATCACTTTAGATGAAGACAGTCTTCCACTAAGACTCCCAAGAGGAACTACTATTTTAATTGATACATCACCTAGCAGCTTTATCATTGAAGAAAACACACATGTGAAAGTAATGTTGAACATAAAAGGAGAAATTTATCCAACTACCCTTGCCCATACTCCATTACCAAGACATAAGATGTTATTCACTTATATGAATAAGGATAATAGACCAATTCATATAACAAAAAAAGAAATCGATGAAAACGAGCTTATCTTAGGTGTAATCAAGAAAGCGATTATTGATTTCTGATAATATTTTCACTTGTCTACACTAGTTGGTCACAATTAATGTTAGTTTTTGATATACTAGTGTCGGTAAATAATTGAGTTGGTCTTCCAGACCTAAAATATCCTATGCATTTATGCATGGGATTTTTTTGTTTTCCCAAGCATAAATAAACACTCTAAATAACTTGATATTAGTTGCTTTCTGAGTGATGTATGGTGTAACAAAAATAGGAGGTAATTTATGCTTGAAAAGAAAGTCTACGTAATTGAACCTGAGAATCCAATATTTAATACAATGGATAATCAATTCATTAAAACAAAGAAACTAAAAGTATGTGCCTATGCTAGAGTATCATCTGATACAGAAGATCAACTAAATAGCTACAATGCACAAATCCAAGAATTTGAGAAACGAATTAAAGAAAAGGAAGAATGGGAGTTTATTGGCTTATATGCTGATGAAGGATTATCAGGAACTGGAATGAAGAAACGAACACAGTTCTTAAAAATGATTCAAGATGCCAAGTTAGGTAAAATCGATTTGATATTAACTAAGTCTTTATCAAGGTTCGCAAGAAATACTATCGATACACTTACAATCGTTAGAGAACTTAGAGAACTAGGAGTAGATATCTTCTTTGAAAAAGAAAACATCTACTCTTCTGATTCAAAGGTCGATTTTATGCTTACCATCTTCTCTTCTATCGCTCAAGAGGAATCTAGAAATATCAGTGAAAATGTAAAGTGGGGAATTCAAAAGAGATATAGAGAAGGTAGGGTAATTATCAATACAAACAGATTTCTTGGATATGATAAAGATGAAAACGGTAAGTTAATTATTAACGAGGAACAAGGTAGAACCGTTAAAATCATATTCGACATGTATATCTTTGGAAGTACACTTAGTGAAATCGCAAGATTCCTTACAAAACAAGAACACAAGAATGGACGTGGTGTTGTTAGTTGGACTGCAGCTACTATTAAGGTAATCCTTAAAAACGAAAAATACTGTGGTGATGCCATTTTACAAAAGAGAGTTACTATCGACTACTTAACTCATAAATCTGTATGGAATGACGGAATTGTTCCTAAATACTACATCAAAGATAATCATGAGGGTATTGTCACAAGAGAAACATTCGAACTTGTTCAGAACCTTATTAAAAAGAGAAAAGAAAACAGAAACAAAAGTGAATCCAAATTCGCATCAAAATATCCTTTAAGCGGTATAGTCTTCTGTAGTCACTGTGGACATAAAATGAATCGTCATCACTATAACTATGGAAAGAAAAATCAAAGAGTGGTTCTATCCTGTA
>CAZYEG010000085.1:0-6032 GCA_964646365.1 uncultured Methanosarcinales archaeon | reverse complement strand
TAACAATTCCTTTAGCTTTCTTAGGATCTTCAAGCTGCTCAACCATTGCAACCTTATGACCATTCTTCACAAGCTTTGCAATATAAGGATCTATAGAATGATACGGAATACCTGCAAGAGGGATTTTATCTTTTCCACGAGCTGTCAAAACAATATTAAGCACTTTTGATACTATCTTAGCATCATCAAAAAATGTCTCATAGAAGTCTCCCATCCTAAAGAACAGCACACAGTCTGGATGCTCATTCTTTATCTTCATGAATTGTTCCATAGCTGGTGTTAATTTCACACAAATTCCCCCAATTAAAAAGTAAAAAAAGTATTATATTAAAAGTTTTCCCAGTGAAGAAGTTCAGGTAAAGGTTTTTTCCTTATCTCCTTATCGATATTATCTGAATATCCAAGAGCAACCTGTCCAACTAATTTATATCCCTCAGGCACACCAAACTCATCCATTATATCCCGACAATATGGCTTTTTGTCACCCGCAACCCAGCAACTTCCAATATTATGGGCCCTTGCAGCCAATAACATATTTTCTATCGCTGCACTTCCATCTTCAAGGTAATATTTTGTATCCTCAGAAACCACAACAATTGCTGCATTACAATACTTAAAAAAACTCCCATAATCATTTATTTCAGTCAAACGATTCAACTTCTCTTTATCTTGAACTACAATAAAATGTATTGGTTGAACATTTCTTGCAGTTGCAGCAAGTGCACCACTTTCAACAATCTCCTCAATTACCTCTTTTGAAATATCCTTCTCAATAAACCTTCTTACTGATCTTCTTTTCTTTAAACATTCAATTGCATCCATTATAAGCACCCAACAATAAGAAAGTACAAATCATATTTATATTTAATCAAAGAATCTCGGATCATCAGAACGAACTACTTGTTCTCTAGAACTCTTAGGACTAGTTTTCATAAACTTTTTTTTGCCAGTAACTTTATTCTTATTTGCATCTTCTGGTTTGATTTTTTCAAGGCATGCTACATCATTTATTTCAAGAGCTTTATTCAAATTCATATTGCCACATTTCATACAAGAAAAATACGGACCAAATTTCCCCGTCTTAAAATCAAGATATCCACCACAAAGACACTTAAGATCTACCATTTCAGTCTTCTTATGTTCATAACATACAGGAAGCCCTTGTTCATTAGTTGATGTTGCTTGTTTACCACAAAAAGGACACCTATCAATTTTACTTTGACCATATTTTTTGGGAATATACATAAGAATTCGTTTTCAACTGAACCTATTTAAGATTTTCTTTAATGGATCATCAACACCATATGGCTTAGTTTTGTAATAACGTTTTGCATGCTCATCAATTAACGCATGATACTCTTGATAAACAATTAAATCTTTAGAAATATTCTTCTCCATCATCTTTTTAATATCCATATAACCATCCTTCTCATCAATCAATCCAAGATGTAAGAACACTCGTTTCAAATAAGCATCAACAACAAACTCACACTGAGAGAAAGCATAAAGCATTATTGAATCAGCCGTCTCGTTACCAATACCCTTTACAGAAATAACCTCCTCACGACTTGGCACCCGACCATCAAGAGAAAGAAAAAACTCTGTAACATTTTTCAAATATTCATACTTTTGATTAAAATACCCCGCAGGACGAATTGCTTCCTTAACAACATCAGAATCCAATTTCAGTATCTTCTCTGGATCAAGTCCACACAACTTATTCAAATTAAGTAAAGCTTTTTCAACAGAAGTCCACGAAGTGTTTTGTGTCAACACTGCACCAATAATAATCTCATACTTCTCTTTATTATTCCTAGGAAAACTATAGTCACCAGGGTGATAGCCATCTACCGCACCAAACTTAGTTGGATTACTGCCATTATGATCAACATGCGGCCACCAACCTTGCGGACCATAAAGTTTCATTAATTTTCTATAAATCTGAACATATACATTCATACACCAATATCATATAAAATCATATTTAAATCTTCATATTGTAAAAACATTTAAATATCTAAAAAACAAGTATTATACTATATTTTACAGAAGGGGGGATATCATGAAAAAAAGAATAATTTTACTATTGGTATTAATTGGTATTATGTTTGCAGTTTCTACAGAAGCAAATGAGATTTGTGATTATGCAATAAATGAACTTGGAGCATCGGTTGACAAAACAATTCCTAGTTATGTACCTTTCAAAAATGAGGTTCTCAATGCCTACACATTAGATAGCACAGTTATTGGCCATGCTAAAATTGAAGATGGGAAAATTACTTCAATCGGATGCAATGAGACTATTAACCCTACAATAGAGGTCTTAATAAAAGACAAAGGCACACTTGAAGATATAAAAAACGCAGAATCCAAAGCAGACACGGTAAACCAGAAAATAAAAGACAAAGAAATAATCATTAAGGGTGTTACATTCACTAAAAAAGTTAAGATGTTCTTTGTAAAAATCGGATTAAAGATATCATCCTGGTTTGCATGATCATTTTTGCCTTTTTTCTTTGTTTTTTTCTATTTTTTTCATTAATTTTATAAATAAAACCCCTTTCTCAAGAACCTATGTACAGAACAAATACTAACGTGGAACTTAATAAAAAACATATTGATACAGAAGCAAAGCTATGCGGCTGGGTTCATTCAAGAAGAGACCATGGTGGCATCATCTTCATTGACCTTAGGGACAGATACGGAGTCACCCAGATTGTTTTCGATCCAGAATTCAACAAGGATTCTCATTCAACTGCAAATGCTCTTAGAAGGGAAGATGTTATCGCAATCACAGGAACAGTAAAACCAAGAAAGGAAGGCATGATTAACGCAAAACTTCCAACTGGAGAAGTTGAAGTGTTTGCAAGCGATTTAAACATAATCAATAAAGCACAGACACCGCCTATCGAAATTGACGACAGAATTGAAGCTAGCGAAGATATTCGTCTAAAATATAGATATCTTGACCTTAGAAGACCAGTTATGCAAAATCGTCTCAGATTCAGACATGATGTTGTAACTGCTGCAAGAGATTTCTTCAACAAAAGTGATTTCTTAGAGATAGAAACACCATTGATGGTAAAGTCCACACCAGAAGGTGCAAGAGACTATGTTATTCCATCAAGAGTAAATCCTGGAGAATTCTATGCATTACCACAAAGTCCACAACTTTACAAGCAAATACTTATGATTGCAGGATTTGACAAATATTATCAAGTTGCGAAATGTCTTAGAGATGAAGATCTTAGAAATGACAGACAGCCAGAACACACACAGTTTGACCTTGAAATGAGTTTTGTTAAAGCTGAAGATGTAAGAGCCTTTGTTGAAAAACTATTCAAACACATATTCAAAACAGTGATTGACACGGATCTTGAAGACTTCCCTGTACTAACATATAAGGAATGTATGGAAAGATTTGGTACAGACAAACCTGATACAAGATTTGGTCTAGAACTTACCAATGTTACAGAGATTGTTGCAAAATCTGATTTTGGCGTATTTAAAGATGTAAAAGACAATGGTGGAATCGTAAAAGCTATTGTACCAGAAAAAGAATTCCCAAGAAAAGAAATTGATAAGTATATTGGATTCTGTCAAGAAATAGGAGCAAAAGGAATGGCATGGATGAGAGTTACAGAAAATGGCCTAGAGTCCAACATTGCAAAATACTTCAATGAAGATATACAAAAAGAACTTATCGATGCAACAAAAGCAAAACCTGGTTCAGTAATAATGTTTATTGCTGACAAAGAAAAAAGTTGCAATGACGTAATTTCAAGATTAAGACTAAAATTAGGAGAAGACATGGAAATAATCCCAAAAGACAAATTCAATTTCTTATGGGTAAATGACTTCCCTCTATTTGCATATAATGAAGAGACAAAATCGTGGGCACCAGAACATCACATGTTTTCAATGCCAAAAGAAGAATTTATCGAGACATTCGATAAAGATCCTGCTCCAGTTATCGGTGATCTATGGGACCTTGTATTAAATGGATCAGAAATGGGAAGCGGATCAATAAGAATCAGTTCTCCAGATATTCAAGAACGTGTCATGAACCTTATTGGTATATCAAAAGAAGAAGCACAAACTAAATTTGGATTCCTTCTTGATGCCTATAAGTACGGAGCACCAGTGCACGGTGGTATGGGGCTTGGTGTAGACAGACTTGTTGCAATGATGCAAGGATTTACAGATATAAGAGAAGTCATTGCATTTCCAAAGAACAAGAATGCTCAGTGTCCAATGGATGAAAGTCCTTCAGGAATTGATGAGAAACAATTAAAAGAACTTCATATCAAACTTGATGTAATCAAGAAAATAAAAGAAGAAAAATAAAGAGGGTGAGATCTTGGAAAAAAAAAGCACATACATAATAATTGGTATGATAAGTATTTTTATTTTAGCAATAGTATACAAAAATCTAATCATGGGGAGTGAAATTATGGAAAACACATCAGAAAATCAGAATCCTATTGTAGTTTTTGAAACATCAAAAGGAAATTTTGAAATCGAATTAAACAAAGAAAAGGCGCCTATCAGCGTTGATAACTTTTTAACATATGTTAATGAAGAATATTACAATAATTTGATATTTCATAGAGTAATTAAAGGCTTTATGGTTCAAGGTGGCGGATTCGACAAGACCATGAATCAAAAACAACCAAAAGCACCTATCAAGAACGAAGCAGATAATGGGCTTAAAAATCTAAAGTACACAATTGCTATGGCAAGAACAAACGCAGTTGACAGTGCAACAAGTCAGTTTTTCATAAACACTAGAAACAATGACTTTTTAGATAACGGTGCAAGAGATTTTGGATATGCAGTATTCGGAAAAGTCATAAGCGGTACAGAAGTAATTGACGCAATTGATTCCGTTAAAACTGGGAACAAAGGTGGATTCCAAGATGTTCCAACTGAACCAGTAATAATCAATAAAGCATATTTAAAGAAATAATTTTTTTATTTTTTAATATTTTTTTTCTTAATTTATCTAAGCAGATAACCACCAGCCTCTTCCATAAAAGTACTGGTCATCTCCTCACAATGCTGAGCGTGATCATCCACATTAAAACCAAGTTTACGTAACTCTTCAATTCGGGTAGAATATTTAATGATTGCTCCCATATCCATCTCTTCACCACCCGCTTGCTTACGGCAATCTTCTCTCATCCATTGAAGGTCTGCATCAATATAAACCTCAATTACAGCATGATTATGAAAATCTCTTATTGTACGTAAATCCGTTTTAGGCTCATACAATACTAACATATCAATGCCCGGAGTCATCTCCAAGCTCTCTGGATCAAGTCCTGGCGCAAGATACACTCCCACAACTTGACTCTCTGAATCAGCCTGTCCGAGATATACTCCTCCTTCATACCCTGTAAGTTTTCTAACAACATCACCAAGATATGACGTAGTTACAGGGTCATCCTTTAAGACAACATTCCCTTCTCCTCTAGTAACATCACCTGGAGTATGAACAATAGGTGCACGAAGCACGACATGATCTGTAAGATCCTTATCACCATATAGAAATTGACCACTAGCAACTATAGCTGCTTCCTGGTCTAAATACTCTTTAGGTGAAACTAAAGCCATTATAGACACCTCGAATATTTATCAAAAGAAAAAAAACTGGAGAGTCTCCACAAAGATCTCTCCATCAACAGTACATAGGAGGTAATCACTTCTATAACATTAATTTTCAATTCTTTCGTGCTACGCTCATGCATATCTATCATAGCAATCCACTTATATTAGCACCATAAAATTTGTGCTATTAACCCTACGAATATATTAATGTGATAACTAGTATATAAATATTACGGAAAAGTAGGACTGGGTAGGATGAATATCGCATTTATAGACTTCTCATACTATAAAAACCTTTTCATACAAAAGACAATAAAAATATAAATACAATATCCATTAACTACCCCATGCAACTAAATCTAATAACTCACAACCCAAATAAAGTAAAAGAATTCAAGTCCATTCTCGAGCCAGAGATAACA
>CAZYEG010000084.1:0-6159 GCA_964646365.1 uncultured Methanosarcinales archaeon | reverse complement strand
AGTGGTCCAAATGGATTATTTTGTAGTACTTTGTTAACTTTGCGATAAATTTCAAGTGCATTATTAGATGTTAATTCTTCTTCTATTCCAAAGTAAAAATCCAGTTCCATCTGCAACCAGTCTTTCACGGGATTCATGTAGGCATTTTCTACACCTTTCACCATATCAAGAAATCGATCTAATTTATTTTCTTTATGCGATTCAATCCCAGCATATCTCATTAATCTCCATTTGTAATGATCATGTAACAACCACATATCACTAATGTTGGTAAAAGGCTTGTTCTCATAAACCTCTTTTGGGTCTAAATGATTGTGATAATCAATGATTGGTAAATCTTTCACATGATTATATAATCTTCTTGCTGTTTCATTTTTAATTAAAAAATTCTTCATTATTACACCCCGCTATAAGCGCTAAATCCACCATCTACTGGAAGAACAACGCCATTAATAAACCCTGATGCATTCTCATTTATTAAAAATAATAAAGCACCGATAAGTTCGTTCGTGTCACCAAACCTTGACATTGGTGTGTTGTTTAATATTTTCATTGCTCGTTTGGTAAAGTCTCCATTTTCATCTTTAAGAAGTTTTTCATTTTGAGTTGTAAGGAAAAAACCAGGGGCAATGGCATTCACTCGAATATTCACTTTACTAAAATGTACTGCTAACCACTGAGTAAAGTTACTAATCGCCGCTTTTGCTCCACTATATGCAGGAATCTTAGTTAACGGGGTAAATGCATTCATACTTGATATATTAACGATACTACCACCAGTTTTAGTCATGCTTTTGGCAAAAACCTGAGTTGGAAGAAGCGTTCCTAAAAAATTAAGGTTAAAAACAAAGTTAATCCCATCTTGATCAAGGTCAAAAAATGTCTTAACATCCTCTTTGGTATCCTCATAGAATTCCTGATCGGTTGTACCTAAGGGATGGTTTCCTCCTGCACCATTAATCAACACGTCAACTTGTTTGTAGTGCTTTATTACGTTTTGATACGCATCTTCAATACTTTTTTTATCTAGAACATTACACTGAACTGGAAGCACATTGTATCCTTTTGCACTTAATTCATCAGTTATTACTTTTGCCTTGTCGAAATTCAAATCTAGTATAGCTACTTTTGCATTTGCATGTGCTAATGCATGAACGAATGCTTCTCCTATTACGCCTGCTCCACCTGTGACAACTACAACCTTTCCTTTAAGGTCTTGTATGTTTGGTAAATTCATAAAATCACTCCTTAATGATTTCTATTGGTTCATCTTTAATGTAAGTAGGTACAAACCTGGTACCCGATGATGTATCGGGCACAAGGCTTTACCTTTATATAAACTATGTATTAATTCGCAGTAAAAATATACGTTGCGGCTTCACTTTTATTACCTGCATAGTCGACACTATAAACAGTTAATGTATATGTTTGGCCTTTTATTAAATTTGATATGCTTGTTGATATACCATGTTCTGTTTTAACGAACACATCATCCAAATATATTTCATATTCATAAATAGCATAATTATCAACACTTGGTCTCCAGTTAAATTCATGTACTCCATTTGATGCACTGCCATAATGAAAATCAGTTGGAGGATCAGGATTTTCTTGATCGTCTTCAGGATCTATATTTAAATCCCATACTCGTACATAGTCGACTATCATTTCTTCATAATCATCGAATCCAATGTAGTCTCCTCCCCATGAACCACCAACGGCTAGGTTAAGAATGACATACATTTTTTGATCAAACGGCCAAGCTTCCCAGTTTATTGATTCTTCTGCTGTGGTGTATCTAATAATTTGATATAGTTCGCCATCAACAAAGAATGATAACTTTTTCGGTGTCCATTCTAGTGCATACTCATGAAACTCAGTGACATCCTCTATATATTTTAATTGTCCCTTTTGGGTTCCTTTTGTATGGTTGTATGCACGTGTATGAATTGTCCCTTTTATTGAAGATTCGTATTTTGCAGATGCAAACTCCATAATATCAATCTCACCACTATCTGGCCAACCACCATAAATCTCATCAGTACCTTTCATCCAAATTGCGGACCAAGTTCCTAATTCCGTAGGTAGTTTTGCTCTGACTTCAATTCTGCCATAGAGGAAATCACCTTTAAATTGTGATTTCAATCTAGCTGAAGTATATGATTTGATTAAACTACTATTATCCACAACTGCTCTTATGTGTAACATCCCATTTTCAACAAATGCATTTCCAATATCATTTGTATAAGTTTGTTTTTCGTTATTGTGAGGCCAAGGACCTAAATCATAGTTCCATTTTGTCTCATCTGGTAAACCTTCATAGTCAAACTCATCATACCAAATAAGATTTCCTTTTAGTTCATCATAAGTTACAAAACAGTCTGCATGCCCTGGATTTTCCTCACAATCCACTTCTTCTATAGGATCTGGTTTATCTATTGGATCTGGTTTATCTATTGGATCTTGATTAATACAACTACTCATTGTTACAACTAATCCAAATAATAATAGAAATAAAACTTTCTTCATATAATTTAATTAGAATCCACAACAATGATTTGTACGTTTTTAATGAATAACTCATTACCGTTAATCATTTTACCGATCTCAAATTCAAATCGTGATCCTGAACCTGATGAACTCTCTGTAGGAGCGAAAGTGAATGTTAATGTTTGCCATTCTGTCGTAACGTCAACAAGTTCTCTCATGTACTTAACATTTTCTTTACCATCTGCATATTCTCCAATAAATAATCTAAATTGATCCACTTGAGTTGCTTTAACTTCAAGAGTAATTATATATGTGGAACCAGCATCATAAGAAAGATTCGCTTGTCTAAACTTACGATAATACCATTCAGTACCATTTTCTACTACAGTAACTTTTGCTACATTTGTACCAGCATCATCGATAACTTCTACTGTTGTTTTAGCAGTATCAGTTAATTCCCAATTAGTTAATGCATCAGTTGCATCGCTGAAATCCCCATTTAATAATGGTGACTCAACTAACTCTACTACACTGACACTTACGTCTTTAACGTATAAACTATTACCGTTAACCATTTTACCAATTTCAAACTCAAATCTTGATCCAGCACCCGTTGAACTTTCTGTTGGTGCAAAAATGTAAGTCAATGTCTGCCATTCTGTAGTAACATCAACAAGCTCTCTCATGTATTTAATGCCTTCTTTACCATCAGCATATTCACCCACAAGTAATCTAAATTGATCTGCTTCAGTAGCTTTTACAGTTAATGTTATTTCATATGTCATACCGGCATCTAGTGAAAGATTGGCCTGTCTAAACTTACGGAAATACCATTCAGTACCATTTTCTACTACAGTAACTTTTGCTACATTTGTACCAGCATCATCGATAACTTCTACTGTTGTTTTAGCAGTATCTGTTAATTCCCAGTTAGTAGTTCCATCACTGAAGTCTCCATTTAATATGATTGGAGCATCTGGTTGATCTGTATCTTGTAACACTGTCACATCAAATGTAACTGTTTCAGTTGCATCATTCAATGTTAATGTTGCAGTTAATGTTACAGTTGCATCAGCATCTGTAGGTTGAACAACCGCACCTGCATCATCGATTACAGTTGCATCACTTGAAGCCCAAGATACGGTAACACCGTTACCTAATGCAGTAGGTAATGTTAAATCATTTGTAACTGCTGATAAGTCTCCACTTAGCATAAATAATGCTTTTTCAATTGCAAGAATTTGTGCATCTGTAATTTCAGGATTCTTCTCTAATCGGATATTGGCAATATCAATAACAGTTCCATTATTTAATCCAGCTAATTCAAACTCTAAACGTCCGTCTGTAGAAGCTTGACTAGGAGTAAATAGAATTGTAATCTCTGTCCAGTCAGTTGTTACGTCAACTTTAGTTTTAATAAATGAAATACCTTCATTACCACTAGCCCATTTACCTAATAACACATTGATTTGTCCAGCTTCAGTAGCTTTTACATTAAATTTTAATAGGTATGTAGCATCTGCAGCATACATCATATCCATTTGACGTAATTTTAATTTATACCATGAACTACTTCCTGTTGTTACTGTAACTTGTGCAGCTTTGGTATAAGTTGCGTCATCAATAACATCAAATGTACCAGTAGTACCATCTGTGAATAAATTCCAATCATTTGTTCCATCACTAAAATCTCCATTTAACAATGGTGAAGTGTTTGTATCATCTACTTTTAATACTGTTACTGTAAATGTTTTTGTTACAGACTCAGCATTTAATGTGATAGTTGCAGTTAATGTAACTACTGCATCAGCATCTGTAGGTTGTGTCACAACACCAGCTGTAGTGATTACCGCTTCATTATCGGAAGCCCATGTGATTGTTGTATCATTAATACCAGTTAATGGTAATGTTAAATCTCCAATAACTTGTGTTAAGTCTGCACTTAAACTTAATGCATCTTTTGCCTGTCCTGCTTTTTCTGCATCAGTTAAACCAGCACTAGTTGATAGTCTAACATCTGCAATATAGAATACAGTACCATCTGCTGCAGCACCAAGTTCAAACTCTAATCTACCATCTGGAACATCTTGAGTAGGTGAGAATAATAATGTAACTTCAGTCCATTCAGTTGTTGAACTTGCAGGAAGTTTTACAAATGTTACATTATCCATACCACTTGCCCATTTACCAATTAGTACATTGAAATCTGTATCTACTGATGTTTTAACAAAAAATTTCAGTTCATATGTTTCATTTGCAGTATATGCAATTTTCATTTGACGTAATTTCATTCTCCAAGAATCAGCTGCTCCTGTTAAAACTGTAACCTTAGCAGCCTTAGTATGAGTTGCATCGTCTACTAATTCTAAATCAAATGTAGTTCCATCACTGAAAGTTTCCCAATATTCAAATTCAGAATCATTTAGGAAGTCACCATTCATAAATGTTGTTTTTGGAGGCACTGGTAATTCATCCTCTTCAGTAATAACTATATTTGCGATTGATAATACAACTTGATCTAGTTCACTAGCAATTACTTTTCCTAGTTCAAACTCTAATCCAAATAAATGTGTGTCACCTAGTAATGAAATGTCTACCCATGCTTCATATGTTGCCCATTCTGAAGTGATATCATCGATAATTGTTCTTTCGCCACCAAAGTAAACACCTAGCTCATTAAATTTAGCAGGATCATCTACTTTTGCATCAAATACAACTTTGTAAACACCAGCTTCTTTTGAGATAAATCTCTGTCTGAATTTTGCATCCCAGAAGTTACTCATACTTCCTGAACCATCAATATTTTTAACAGTGATATCAACACTGTTTGAATCTCCATCATTGTCTCCATTTGGAACTAATTCTACAGATGCACGTCCACTTTCAGGGGCTACATAAGGTGTAATATCCCATCCAGATAAAGTCTCAAAATCTAGGTTTTTAAATTCGTTAATAACTTGGAATCCAGGGTGTTCAATATCAAGTTTCTCTAAACTAACATCAGAGAACTGGATATTTGTTGAAGGAATTGTGTCATCCATTGGATCCACTTTTCCATTCAAGTTACCTTGCCCAAGTGCAAATTCGATTGTTACATCATCAACTGTTTCTGTGATTTCAAAAATCAATGAATCAATTTCTGTCCATTCAGTATCTAAACCAGACATTGAAATCACTTCTTTTGCAGGGAAACCTTGTCCCATTGAACCAACTGTAACAGTTAAGACACCAAAATCATCACTTGCCTTTACATTAAATGTAAGTTCGTATACACCTGGTGAAAGAGTTTTAAATCTTTGTCTAAATTTAATGTCATATACACTTCCTAATGTTTTATTTACATTTAAATCAATGTATTTTCCACTTCCACCTTCAGGTCCACCATCTTTAACTGAACCAGTTAAGTTCCCTGATGTACCAGTGAAATCCCAATAATCTGTACCTTCAGAGAAGTCAAGATTTAAGAACTTCGTTAAATCTACTTGAGGAGTGTCATCCTGTTTTACTGTAACAGAAAATTCTTTTGTTGCACTTGCATCATTCAATGTGATTGTTGCAGTGATTGTTACTGTAACGTCTCCATCAAGAGGTCTAGTTATTGCACCATTTAGAGCTATAACATTTGTATTACTTGAAGACCATTCAATTTCAACATCATTATTTCCACTA
>CAZYEG010000083.1:0-6202 GCA_964646365.1 uncultured Methanosarcinales archaeon | reverse complement strand
AGTTGCAATCTCCATTGTCTTCTGCCCATTTATACCGGCAATAATTAACTGTCCGTTATTATAACCCAGGATACCATCACCATATTTTTCTTCGAATTTATTTCCACAATCTCCAAGCGTAATATTCATTATTTGTGAAACACACGGATTAACACAAGGTCCACCAACGAATATCTTGTTGCCCATACAATATGTGTCATTTACAACAGTACTTTTTATGTTTAAACTTTTCTCTCCAGAAATTTCCACTGCAGCCCATGAATCAACATAAGCTATTTCACCAATATGTGTTTCAAAAACATCACTGTTGTTTTCATAAATAATTTCACTTCTTAGTTCTTCAGTTGTCTTGGCTGTCACATTTCCAGGTGATGGCTTAAAGCATTCAGTATCAGTTACACAATCACATGTACCACTTACGTTAGCAAGCTTGTCATCGACGGTACATGTATATTCTTTATACTCACCACTTATGCATGAGTCAGAATAATTTACACCAAGATATGAAACTTCTCCAGGTGAATAAATATCTATTGTTGATTTACCAATACAATCATTAATCTTACATTCTCCATCAATGCAGCCATTTGGACATTCATATGAGTTCACAGTTATTCTTCCATCACCGCCACAGAATAGTTCACCAAGTTTCCCATTGTATGGGATGCAAAAATCTGTCCATGAATGTATTTGATCATCGCAATCTTGAGTAACGCCATCATATATACACCTTGTGGGACCTTGTACAGTGCCTTTTTCATAAACTTTATACCCGCCGTCAGAATCAACACAACCATGAGTGCAATCATTTTTGCATATGTCTGAATTATTATTATTTCCATCATCACATTCTTCATCATTATCAATAATACCATTGCCACAAGTGAAATTTTTCTCATAAATAATAATACCATTTATTTCTTCTTTTGATAAGACCCTATTATATACTCTTACATTATCTATGTCTCCTTTAAAGTACTCTTCGTATTGCGGTGTTTGACTGGCTATTCTAGCATATGATTTTTCAACATCAAGTTTAATGTTTTTCTCAGAAACAAGTTCTCCATCAGCATAAAGCTTTACAGTTACTTTATTATACGTTGAACATACATGCTCCCACTCATTTGCAACCCATGTATCACCTGCTCCAATATTTCTTCCCCAGCCACCGCCTTGAAGATTTGTAGATTTTTGGCCTAAAAAGAATGTCTTTCCCCAATTAGATCTTCCAAATGAAGTAATCCATCTCCATGTACCAGAAACATCATCTGGTTTGGCCCACGTGCATATGGACATTTCAGAATTTCCATAAGGGAGACTATTCTTTAAGATATCAATATAACCTCCACTGCCGTCAAAACTCATTGCAGTTTCGTAAATTCCGTTAAAACCATTAACAGGAGTAACATTTCCATATATTGTTCCATATTCTTCAGTAATTTCATCTTTTGCATTTCCATCAAGCTTGTAATAAGCGACAAGACCCATGGTCAGATTTAATTTTGGATTTTTTGCAATACTATATTCTCCCCATGTATTAATTTCAAAAATAACGATATCAGATTTGAGTGATGTCAAATTAACACAGTCCCCACACCTTACCCCATCTTTCATGATAACAGGGGATTTTATGTTCCAACCTACCATATTCATGGTAATTATTGCGCTGGAATTAAGATAATCTACACTGTCTGATGCAGCATATTTTATTGAATTGTTCTTAATTAATACTCCTCCTCTATCAAAGAAAAAATTAATATCGGTTTTAGTATCAAGCTTTGATTTATTCCAAACAATTTTACCAAAAGGGTTTTCATATACAACATGGTTAATATCATTTTGTCCTGTTTTGTCCCATATATTGAACATTTCATTAACAGCAATGTGATTATTTTTTAATATATTATTACGCGTTCCTTCACCATGTATAATAAAACCCTGTTTGTTTCTAGCAACATAATTATGTTCAATAACATTATGTCTAGACCCTATACCATTTCCATAAATTCCAATTCCCTCTTCTTTATTTCCAAAGGCAGAATTACTAATAATTTTATTATTCCAAGAAGATTTGTCTAACCAGAAACCACCGTACTCTTGATAATTCGCCACATTGTCAATAAATAGATTATTATGTCCACCATCACAACCAATACCGTAACTATTATTTTCTGCAATATTTCCATTTACAGTGTTGTTGCTTGATCCATGCGCCAGATAGATTCCTGTACTATTCCAATTATCGTTATTAAATCGTATAACATTTCTCCAAATCATAGAATTATTTACTCTTGCCAAATATATTCCTGAATCAAATTTATTTATTCCTGTAAAATTTGCAATTGTTAAATTATTATATCCGTCTGAATGGACACCATACCCAGTACTTACATGCTCCTCACTAATAATAGAATATCCATTCCCATTTAGAATCACATTGTCTGACATTATGTTTATACAGGTTCCAGAAACAGCCGTAATATTTCTCTCAAGTTCATAATATCCTGGCCTATCTATTTCTATGCCACAATCTTTAATCATATTATTACCAGCAACATAAAGCCACCTCGTAGCGATATTCTGACTAATATCCTCTTCATAAGAAATGTTCAGATAATTTGCATAGACTTCAATTGCCCTATCTTCACCTTCGGTAACTACCCAATCAATAGATGTTGTTGCAGATGCACCAGTGACGTCAACGAATCTGTATCCAATCAATTCCTCTCCTGCCATAAACCTTACAGAAACATCTTCCATGGACGGTCCAGCAATTCTGTGTATTGTTGCAGTTATTGTTATTGTGTCTCCTACATCAACTTCTTCTTCAGGAGAAACAACGTCTTCATATCTTACTTGGAAATCAGGAGTATAAACTTTAAACATTATTTTCTTTTCATTATTTCTTTCTTCTATTTCTGCAATGTTATTATTAGGATCTACAACAAATTTGACTTCATGTGTCCCAACGCCAGGGTTTTCAACCCTAATAGATCTTTTATCAATAGCTCCGGGAACAAGATATGCAATTTCATAAGTTTCATTAATTATTCCATCAATGTATGTGTATACCTCTACAAGAGAAACTGCTTCTTGTCCAGTATTTTTTGTCTCAATATTAACATAAACATCATCACCTATATAATGCGCATCTGAAGAAATTGATATTTGATGAGCAGAAACATCAACTATTGACTCACCAGGTTGACCTTCTTTAATTATTTCTATGCATTTTCTATTTTTATTATTGGTTTCATCACTTTCATCTACATTTCCATTTGAATCTGCAAAACTTTCAAAGCAGCCAGCTTCCGTTACTTCCATACTACCTCTAAACTGTTTGCTACCACCTACAAACAAATGACTTATTTTTTGATTCATTATTTCGTTCTCGTTAAATTCAAGTGTGTTAAAGAACTCTGATAACGCCGATGCCGTTCCAGCATTTCGGATAGTCATCGTATAGGTGATTGTTTCACCAGGTCTTATATTGCCACTTTTTGAAACGCTAATACTTGAGACTAAATCAGGTTTTAATTCTGGTTCAGGAGGTTCTGTTGGTCTCCATCTGCCGCCACTTCCACCACTTCCTCCGGATCCGCCACTTCCACCACTTCCTCCAGATCCACCTCCTCCTCTAGGAGGATATCTTCTTGGTGCGCTTGGAGAAATGTTAAAGAACTCTTGACTCTTACCAAATACAATGCCATCAGTAATTGTAACATTGGCACTATAATTTACGGCAATAATTCCAGGATTTTCTATTTCAACATTGAAGTATCCCCAAGAGTTTGTATAATCATTATAATTAGCATTATAATTTATGTCTGGCAATGTGTCGTTAACAATTACGCTTACCAATGCACCTGCCACAGGAACTTCTACACCAACATCATAGTAAGCTCTACCAGATACTGTAAGATATGACACACCAATATTTTGATTAGAAGGATTAACAACAGCTTCAACCCTTACCAATTCATTTAGTTTACTTCTGTTAATATTGCCTACAAACAATAATCTTGTCACATTGTTATTGAATTCATTCTCTTCAAAGATTTCATTTTCAGGATCAACGGAAAAATAAACAAGATTTAGCCCTTCTTCATATGAATAGTAATTGATTGTAACATATTCGTGTGACCCTTTATCAATAAATGGAATGTTTACAGTGCTAAACTCTTCTTGTGAATGGTTAAGGATTTTTACCTTTACATCTGTTTGTGCTACAGGCCCATCATTTCTTACCCTGAAATTAATTCTTGTATTTTCTCCCAACATAGGATTAATATTTTCTATTAGAACTTCATCAATATATAGATCTGGACCAGGTTGGACAAATATTGTGTCATAGTAATTATACGTTCCAAACTCGTTTGTGCATTTAAGCAAGTAATCATATCGTCCACCAGGCATGGAGCCAATATCATACATAAAATCGCCTTCAGTAGATTGCGAATCATACTTCCAATCTAGATTCGTAAGATTGCAAGAGAATGGAGCGCTTCTGCTCGTAGTATTGACATGCAATTGGATATTATCTCCACCAATTGGATTCATCGGTGTGTAATATGCATCAACGACTTGTGGTGACAATCTTACATTTGCATTATATGGTCTTGTCACAAGATTAAACAATCTGTTCGTACAATTAATCCTCCATAAAAATTCCCTATCCTGTGTTATTGGAACAACAAACTCATGAACAGTTTCGTTCTCAACATTGTATAAGGTGTCTATAACTTCTCCATTATCTAATAAACTACAATTCATATCATACGTGTGATTCAAATAAAATGAGAACTTTGCTTCCGGTTGTACAGGCCATACATTTCCAACTGGACCACTTTCAACAATTCTTGGAATAAGTAATCTTGGTATGACAACATTATCTTGCGATTTAACAAGTCCACCATGAGTATCGTTTACATAAGCTGTAAAATTCGTTTCACCCATTGGGATTTCCAACAATAAAACATGTTCTGTTTCATAATATTTATTATTATTATGTTGTCGTACAATTGAAGCGTATTCTCTTCTAAAATACCCAGAACCGTTATCAATATCTACCCATGCTTTATCAACATCATCATCAATATCATTAAAACTAAAACTAAAATTAATTCTATCTTTTGTTGGGTTATTATATTCATAATTTGAAAATATGTAATCCCACCTTGTAGCATGACCAGAAGTTTGCACCCAATAATTATTTCTTTGAAGTCCTTTAAAGTGATTTACAATATCAATACTTACATTTACTGCTTCTCCAAAATTATATTCGTTATACGGAGTAATCTCACATGTCCAGTTGTCAAATAATGATGTATTTCCAACAGGCATCACATCAAAATTTGTAACCTGTCCATTTATTACATTCCTCTTGACACCAGAATGATAAAGCGTCCCATTCCTAAACCATTTGTAATGTGCTTGCAACTCTCTTTGCATCATATCGGTTAGTATTCCCCGGCAATAAAGTGCTTTTTCTTGTGTCTGGTTGTCGACCTGTGTATATGTGTAATAAATTCCTCCACGATAATTGCTATGAGCATTTTGCTGTGCAATCTCTATAACGGCGGTTGGCACACCTGGCTCAAATCCTTCAGAACATCCGCCGGCCCTGATGGCCGTATGATCCCCACAATTGCTGACTTCATCATAGAAGTTGCCAGTTCCATTAAGTTCTGTACCAATACTACATATCAAATCTGTTGTTTTATTAGAACACATCTTATTTACAATAAATGTTGCATTTTCATTCCAAATTTTTAAAGCATTAGAACTAGTCCCATGAACATCCACATAATTATCTCTAAAAGTATTATTTGCACCATTAGAAACATAAATCCCATTATATTTTGATCCTGTAGAATATATCCAATTATTTGAGAAGGAACTATTATCTATATCATGCACTCTTAGAGAACCGTAATTATTGTTACTTGAGTAACTATTTGAAAATATCCGATTGCCAACAAAATAATTATTAGCACCGGTCACTAATTCTACATCATTACGATAATTATTAGCTCTACTAATCGGTGTTGCATTTATGTAATTATATTCAATAGTCGAATTATAAATATTATCAAGACGGATTGATTTATAAGTCCTACTAATGTTGCCGATTTTGTTATTTAGAACATTTATATTATTAGCTCTTGAAATTTTTATAAACATTCCGATAGAAGATATAGAC
>CAZYEG010000082.1:0-6400 GCA_964646365.1 uncultured Methanosarcinales archaeon | reverse complement strand
AAATATTTTTTCTAAATTCTTATTCAATAGATTTAAATATTTCTTACTTAATCTACTCTTTAGGGAATAGCTATGACAGAAAATAAATCTAAAAACGAAAAACTACAAGACAAACTCATGCTAAATAGGAAAAGTTCCTGGTTAGAATATAAAGAAAATGAAAAAAATGACATTATGGAGTTCTGTGAAGATTATAAAACATTTTTAGCAAATAGCAAGACTGTAAGGGCAAGTGTCTCTAATATATCGAAAATTCTAGAAAAGAGCGGCTATAAAGAAATTGATGGCATTAAATCATTTAAGACAGGAGACAAGATATTCAAGAAATTTAAAGATAAGACAGTAATTGCTTTTGTTGTTGGTAAAAATCCAAAAGAGTTTAGGTTGATTGGAAGTCATATAGATAATCCAAGATTAGACCTTAAGCCAACCCCAATTTTTGAAGATTCAGAGCTTGCCATGATGCAGACGCATTATTATGGTGGAATTAAGAAATATCATTGGGTAAATTATCCGCTTTCTTTACAAGGTGTAGTTATACTAAAAAATGGTAAAAAGATTGATATCAAGATTGGTGAAAAAGAATCAGATACAAAATTCATCATACCCGACCTTCTGCCTCATCTTTCCAAAGAGCAGATGGACAGAAAAGCAGCTAAGACAGTCCAGGGTGAAGAGCTGAATGTAATTATTGGTAACATTCCCATTGGAGATGAAAAGATCAAAGAGCAGATCAAATTAAACATACTAAAAATATTAAACGAAGAATATGGTATGATTGAAGAAGATTTTAATTGTGCTGAGCTTGAATTTGTTCCAGCAACAAAACCTTCAGATATAGGCTTTGATAGATCCATGATATCTGCTTATGGGCAAGATGACAGGGCATGTGTTTACACATCTCTTAAGGCATTAACTGACATTGAAACACCGGAATTTACTGCAGTTGCAATCTTTATTGATAAAGAAGAGATTGGTTCACTTGGTAATACTGGTGCATCAAGTTTCTTTTTAGAATCTTTTGCAGAAGATTATATCAAATTTACAGGTATTGATTTAACTACAGCAAAGCTTCTTGAATGTTCTAAATCAATTTCTGCAGATGGAACAGCAGCAATGAATCCGAATTATAAGGACGTAAATGATCCACTTAATGTTTCGTATATGGGCAAAGGAGTCTCTGTTGAGAAATATGGCGGCGGCGGCGGTAAGTATTACACAAATGATTCCCATGCTGAATACATGTCCGAAATGAGGACAATCCTTGATGATAATAAAATACCATGGCAAACAGGAGAGCTTGGTAAAATCGATATTGGTGGCGGTGGAACAATCGCAATGTTCATTGCTAGGTACGGAATGGATTGCGTTGATGCAGGACCATGTATCTTAGGCATGCATTCACCGGCCGAAGTCACGTCTAAAGCGGACATTTATGCATGTTACCGACTTTACAAAGCATTTTTTAAAAATTAATTTTTAAAGGATAGCTTTAAATATTCATTTTAAATTCTTTTTTATTAAGGGGACGTAGTATAACCTGGCTAGAATAGTGGCCTCCAGTAAGTGGAGATAGGAGATTTTAACCGATCTATGACTTGAATTAAACTTGAAGAAAGCCTCGGATGGGGGTTCGAATCCCTCCGTCCCCATTTTTCTTTTTATTTATAGCAAGGTTTAAATAAATTAATCTTTTACATACCCATATGCACGGCATGAAAGACGGATTTTACATTCTAAAAATAAGGACGAGAAGTGGGATGCAAGATTTTGGGTTAATGGTAATTACCAAAAACATTCTAAGGGGTTCACAATACTACATAATTAATTTAGATCCAGGAAAAGAAAGAATGCTTTATCCTATATGTTTTATTGATAATAATGTTGAAATAGATGATGATCTTGAAGAAAAAGACATCATTCTACCTAGAGACATTAAGAGTTTTCGTGATTTGATATTAAAAAGAGTGTATTTTACTACAGGCAAAGATCAAGCAAAAATACAAATGAAAAGTTTAGAGCAGGTAAGAGCTGTTGATAAGATTTTAAATCCAAGTGCAGTATTGGGAGTCGTAGAAAACATTAGATACTCATTCACAGATCTTTATTAACCAACACATTTATTAATACTATATTCTATTATTTGTACTATGAAAAAAGAAGAGGTGGCAAAAGCAGTTTACACTCCACAAGATTTTTCTTCTAAAGAAATTGTTAAAGAGGATTACAACAATTTTAACAGGTTCTTAAAGTGGTTTTTTTCACTAAAGATTGTACGAAAGGGTATAATTATTTTCATATTCTTATTTTTACTTTGGCTTACTTTTTTGATTGTCAAAGAGCCTATATACAGTTTTATCAGATCAAATAAATATCTGTGGGGAACGTATTTACATATCAGCTATCAAGTCTCTAATCAGACTTATCTTGGCCTATTCTATGCAGCAATAATAATACTTATGCCTTTCATGTCATTACTAGTTCCACTAGAAGTATTAACTCTTACTTATCTTAAGGGAGGATACAACCCAATAATAGTTATTTCAGTGGCTGTCTCAGGAATGATTATTGGAATGATTTTAAATTATTTCTTTGGTTATATTTTTGGAAGAGGTGTACTTAGATTTTTTTTAAAGGACAAACTCAACAGTCTAGAAGAAAAGATAGAGAAATTTGGAGGGTGGCTTTTATTCGGGCTATGCCTTATTCCTTCTCCTATAGATCTGTTTTCAATAGTTTACGGGAGTATGAAGTTCCAGTTTAAGAAGTTCATTAAGATTGTATTTGTTGGACAACTGATAAAGTTTGTAGCAATCTATTTTCTCTTTGATTATATTGCAACTAAGCTTTGGCCAATGATTATTGGTTTATTTTGATTTTGTCACCAATATTGGTGTCTAAGCAGCTTCCAGCATTAAACTCAATTATTGTTTTTGCTTTCTTTTTTGGGAAATAGAATGTGAACGGTAAGAATTTTTCTTTCTTTTCAACAACCTTCATATTCTTGTCTAGAAATAGTACATCAATAGGATAAAACACAAAAAACATGTGAAGGGTTGTTATTTGCTCTTTTTTGAATTCAAACACAAGTCCAAAATTTTTTTTCTCTTTAGAGAACATGAGTCCAGTAGCTTTTGAAAATATTGATTTGCAAGTGTTATGTCTTTTTGCAATTACTTTATTTTTGCTGATATTCTTTATCATACACATATTTCCTTTTCTATAAAATATAAACTTATCTTTTTTAGAAATATATATAAACAATCTTTCAATAAACCATCCTCATGGGAAGCAAAAAATTGAACATGGGTTGTGGGAAGGATATCAAAGAAGGTTACGTCAATCTAGACATGACAAAATTTCAAGGTGTTGATATTGTTCACGACTTAGATAAGATTCCATATCCGTTTAAAGATAATGAATTTGAATACATCCATTGTGATAATGTTCTTGAACATCTGACAAACATTCCTCTTATTATGAAAGAACTTCATAGAATCTGTGCTCCTAAGGCAAAGATAAGGATAATGGTTCCATATTACAATTCCAAGGGGGCAAGCAACGATGTCACCCATACACATTTTTTTAATAGTGATTCATTTGAACCATTTTACATCAAAAAACACAGAAGCAATAATCTAATTAGCGACTTCTCATTAGTCTCTCTCAAACTCGAACCAACACGTCTTGGAAAACTCATTCCATTCAAAAATATTAGACTTAAAGCAAGTACAGTTCTTGGTGAGATAATAAAGTCTATAGATATAACATTACAGGTGGAAAAATGAAAGCAATTGTAACGGGCGGTGCAGGCTTTATTGGAAGTCATGTAGTTGATAGACTTTTAGAAAAAGATTTTGAAGTAATTATTATAGATAATTTAACAACAACCCAGGGGTCCAGAAGAAACATTGAAGGTAAAAATGTTGTATTCTATGAAATTGATATAACAGATCGTGAAGCAATTTTTGAAGTATTCAAGAATGATAAACCTGATTACGTTTTTCATCTTGCGGCCCAAGCTAGTGTTGCAGTTTCTATGAAAAAACCAGAGTTTGACTGGAACATTAATGTGAACGGTTCAAAAAATATAATTGATGCAGCAATTGAATCTGGAGTAAAGAAAATAATCTATTCTGGTTCAGGCGGTACACTTTATGGTGATTATTTCTTGTCACAAAATAATGATCCACTTTCTTTATCATCAGAAGAACTTGAAAGTATGGCGCCAGATGAAGAAAAACCAGTTGCACCTATATCTCCATATGGGAAAAGTAAAGCTGAAGTCATTAATCTTCTCAAATCTCAAGATAAAATCAAGTGGACAGCACTTCTCTATGCAAATGTTTATGGACCAAGACAGGATCCACATGGCGAAGCAGGAGTTGTTGCAATCTTTTCAAAAATGATGCTTAATAATAAACAACCTACAATCTTTGGTGAAGGCATATGTATTCGTGACTATGTCTACGTTGGAGATGTCGCTGATGCAAACATTGCAGCAATGGATAAGGGGGATTATGAATTGATCAATATCGGTACAAACAAATGTGCAGATGTAAACAAAATCTTCCAAGAGATAAAAATGTCAACTGGATTCGCAGGAGAAGCAGCTCAAGCACCATTTCGTGAAGGCGACGCATTAGTAAACATATTAAAAGTAGGTAAAGCAAAAGAAATCCTTAATTGGGAACCAAAAGTGGATCTTGCACAAGGTCTTGCTTTAACTGTAGAGTCTTTTCAGAATGAAAATAAATGAACATATTTCACATGATAAAGTTATTTCTAAGATAAAAGAAATTGCAAAGCAGCTATCTATTGATTTTCCAGAAGAAATTAATTGTATTATCGTGATGGATGGAGCAAAAGTCTTTTTTGATGAACTTAAAAAACATCTAAAAACAGAGACAATTGTTGCTGATTTTATCACACTAAAAAGCTACAAAGGCAAAAAAAGCACAGGAGAGGTCAGCATTGAAGACGATTTGTTAAATGGATTCAAAAACAAACCAACTATCATCATAGAGGACATTGTTGATACAGGAAACACAATCACTTTCTTAAAGAATCATCTCAAAAAATTTGGAATAAAAGAAATAAAAATTTGTTCGCTTCTTTCTAAGCCAGATAAAAACAATCTAAAAATCGATTACCTCGGATTTAATATCCCTGACAAATTCGTTGTCGGATTTGGTCTTGATCATGATGGTAAATATCGAGATCTAGATTTTATTGGATTTTTGGAATAGTAGTTGTAAGAAGTTTCGTCACTTTTTTAACATTCTTCCCAAACACTTTCAGAATCTCTTCCCAAGAGACAGGAGGTATATCATTAAATAAGCAATCGTAATCCGTTGACATCGCAACAGCCGCATAAGGAATGCCTGCTTCATTCGCAAGAACACATTCTGGTGCAACGCTCATATTGATAACGTCTGCTCCCCACATTCTAAACATATTACTTTCAGCTCTCGTTGAGAATCTTGGTCCTTCTATTGTGATTACCGTTCCTTCTTTATGATGTTTAAGATTTAGTTCCTTACATGCGTCAATAAGATTTTTTCTTAAATCATTATCAAATGGATCTGCCATTTGTGTATGTTTTACTTCGCCCGGATTAAACTCTTCAAAAAAAGTCAATTTCCTGAGTCGAGTAAAATCAATGAATTGATCAAGAATAACAAAGTCTCCTCTGTCAATCTCTTTTTTAAGCGATCCACATGCTGTGGTTGCAAGAATGTGTGTAACTCCTTGATCTTTTAGTGCCTGAATATTTGCTCGATTATTAACTCCGGTTGGAGTAATTGTGTGCCCTCTACCGTGTCGAGCAAGAATAACCACATCAATGCCTTCAATTCTCCCAATTTTTAACGTAGAAGAAGGATCTCCAAAATCAGTTTTTACTTCCAATTCTTTTACATCTTTAATAATATCTGGATTATCAAGACCAGATCCGCCAATGATTCCAATTTTTACCATCTTATTCACCCTCAAACTCAATCATAGTATAAATCGGTGCATCACCAAGCTTTGATCGACCACCAAGCTCAGGCAGTTCAACAATAAATGCACACTCAACAATATCTGCACCTAGTTTTTTCACCAAATTTATTGCAGCAGCCATTGTCCCACCTGTAGCAATCAGATCATCAACTAAAAGAATTTTTTCTCCTTTGTCTACAGCATCCTTATGAATCTCAATTTTGTCTGTACCATATTCTAAAGTGTATTCTTCAGAAATAGTTTCTGCAGGAAGTTTCCCAGGCTTTCTTATTGGAACAAATCCAACACCTAGAAGGTACGCAAGTGGAGCACCAAGAATAAATCCTCGTGACTCAATACCAATTATTTTATCAATCTTTTTATCTTTATATCTTTCATAAAGAATATCAATAGCTTC
>CAZYEG010000081.1:0-6453 GCA_964646365.1 uncultured Methanosarcinales archaeon | reverse complement strand
AAGACGTGGAACAAGATTCAACTGGGTAGGTGCTGTTGCTCCTGGAACAGTTGGAGGAAGAGTTGCACATCCACCAAAATCAGAGAAAAACTGGAATCAAAAAGTAAATGTTAAAGAAAAAAGAAAAGCTATTAGAAGTGCTTTAAGTGCAAGTGTTGACAAAGAGATTGTTTCCTCAAGAGGACACAAAATCCCAGACACATACCCATTCATACTCGACACAAAAACTGAAGAAATGAGTAAAACAAAAGATATTGTTGTAATGCTTAAATCTCTAGGTTTTGATAAAGAACTCGAAAGAGCTTCAATTAAAAAAGTAAGAGCAGGAAAAGGAAAAATGAGAGGAAGAAAATACAAAAAACGAACAGGTCCTCTTATTGTTGTTTCAAAATACTGCAATCTTACAAAGGGAGCAAAAAATATCCCTGGCGTAACTGTTGTTTCAGTAAAAAAACTTAACGCTGAATGCTTAGCTCCTGGTACAATCGCAGGAAGAGCAACACTATATACAAAGTCTGCAATCGAAATGATGCAGAAAGAAAAACTATTCACATGATAAAAATGGATTCATACAAAGTAATCAAATACCCATTAAGTACTGAAAAATCAATCAGACTAATGGAAAGCGAAAATAAGCTGATCTTCGTAGTAGACAGAAAAGCAACAAAGGCTGACATTAAGAAAGCTATTGAAGAAGTCTACAAAGCAAAGGTTTTGAAGGTTAACACACTACTAAGCATGGACGGCACAAAAAGAGCTTATGTAAAGTTCAGTGACGAAACTCCAGCTAACGATATTGCAACAAATATGGGTTTAATGTAAAATGGGTAAACGAATTATTCCACAGAGAAGAGGACGAGGAAACAAAAGGTATCAAGCACCTAGTCACAATTACAAGGGTTTTGCTAAACACAAATCTCCAAAAGGCGGTCAGTTCTCAGGTGAAATTGTGGATATTATTCACTGTGCAGGTCATTCAGCACCTCTTGCTCAAATTCAATATGAAGACGGAGAGCTTTGTCTTATGATAATGCCTGAAGGTCTTAGGGTTGGAGACAGTGTCGTTGTTGGTGGAGACGTTGAACAAATACACGGAAACACAACAGCTTTAGGTAAACTTCCTGAAGGAAGTGGTGTTTTTAATATTGAAGGAGTTCCAGGAGACGGTGGTAAATTTTGTAGAGCTTCAGGAACATTCGCTAAAGTAGTAAATCATAATAATGGAAAAACAACTATCCAGCTTCCATCAAAGAAGCAAAAAACTTTCAATTCATCATGCAGAGCAACCGTTGGTGTTGTTGCTGGTGGCGGAAGAACAGAAAAGCCTATAATGAAAGCAGGAAACATGCATTATAAGATGAAGGCAAAGAATAAACTATATCCAATCGTATCTGGTGGAGCAATGAATGCTGTAGACCATCCATTCGGAAATGGAAGATCATCCAGAAAATCAAAAGCAAAACCAGTATCAAGGCACGCACCTCCTGGAAGAAAGGTAGGTATGATTGCTGCTAAACATACAGGAAGAAACAAATAAAGGTTATAAAAAATGGCTAAAAAAGAATTCGCATACCGAGGAAAATCACTTGAACAATTACAGGAGATGTCAGATAATGATTTCCTTATGCTACTACCATCAAGACAAAGGAGAAGCATAAAAAGAGGTTATACCGGCGAACAAGAAGCATTCATCAAAAAATTCGAAAAGAAAGGAGATAACGTCAAAACACATTGTAGAGATATTATTGTACTTCCTAAGATGGTTGGAAAAACACTTCACATTCATACTGGAAAAGAGTTCAAGAAGATTATTATAGAACCTGAAATGATTGGTTTATTCTTCGGAGAACTTGCATTGACAAGAAAAAGTGTATCACATCATTCACCTGGTGTCGGTGCAACTAAGTCAAGCTCTTCAGTATCAGTAAGATAAAAATGGCTAAATACAAATACTCAGTTAAGGAAATTGGAGAAAACGCGGCTAAGGCTGTTGGACTTAGTTTAAACATTTCAACAAAACAGTCTATCAACGTTTGTGCACATATCAGAGGCAGAACTACAACTGCTGCAAAAAAGATACTTAACGAATCAATTGCTTTAAAGAAAGCTGTTCCATTCACAAGATTCCTGAATGGTGTTGGACACAAAAGAGGAGATATGGGCTCTGGTTCATACGCTCCAAAGACATGTCAAGAAATACTTAAAATCGTTGAGACTGCTGAAGCAAATGCTCAGTATAAAGGTCTTAATAGTTCAAATCTTGTCCTTGCTCACGTTAGCGCTCAAAAAGCTGGCGGGCAATGGAGATATGGAAGGAAAAGAAGACAAAAAATGAAATCAACACACATTGAAGTTGTTGTCGAAGAAAAAGCTCTTCCAAAAAAAGAAGTAAAAAAGAAAGCTGACACTACTAAAGTTGAATCTGTAAAACCTGCTGCTCCAAAAGTTGCAGAGAAAAAAGAAGCTCCTAAAGAAGTAAAAAAAGAGCCTGTAGTAAAAAAGGCAGAACCAAAAACTCAAGATACTAAAAAACCAGAGGGTAATGATAAAAAATGATTGAACGAGATATAATCAAGAGTAAGTTAAAAGAGTTTCGTGTTGAAGAGTATGTAAAAAATAGTCTCAAGGGTGTTGGACACAGCGGAACTAAAATAAAAAGAACCCCTCTCGGAGAAAAGATTATAATCGATGCTTCAAGGCCTGGACTAGTAGTTGGAAGAAAAGGACAGAACATAAAAAAACTTACAAAAGATCTTAAGAAAAGTTTTAATCTTGAGAACCCAGAAATTGAAATTACCGAGGTAGAAAAAATATATCTTAACGCTGCTGTAATCTCAGAAATGATTGCAAATTCACTTGAAAGATTCGGATCACAAAAATTCAAAGGTATCGGACATAAAACAATGTCAGAAGTAATGAGGGCTGGTGCTTTAGGAATTGAAATATTAATATCAGGAAAAATACCTGGTTCAAGAGCAAAAACTTGGAGATTCTCACAAGGATATCTTAAAAAATCTGGACAAATCACCAACGATGAAGATGGTGTTCAAAAGGCTTATGCAAGTGCAAAGTTGAAGTCCGGTGTAGTTGGTATTCAGGTAAGGATGATGCTTCCAGATACACAACTTTCAGACAGTATTAAGATTTGTGATGAAATTGCTCCGAAAGTAGAAGAAGTTAAAGCTCCTGCAAAAAAGAAAAAAGCAAAGAAAAAAACAGCAACAAAAAAGAAAACTACTAAGAAAAAATGAAGATAAAAGAACTTAGGGCAATGCCAAAGGCGGAACTTGAAAAAAAGCTTACCGAATTAAGAGTAGAGCTAATCAAGGAAAATGCACAAATTGCAACAGGTGCTACACCTAAGAATCCAGCTAATGCTAAAAATATCAAAAAAACAATCGCTAAAATTATGACTATATTAACTCAAACGGAGGCAGGAAAAAAGGATGACTGATATCTGTCCAACCTGTGGTCTGCCTCAAGAACTTTGTGTTTGTGAAACAATCGCAAAGGAAAGCCAGATAATAAAAGTATACATAGTAAGAAAGAAATTTGGCAAAAAGTACACAATTATCGAAGGAATTGACGAGAAGGAAATTGACCTTAAGGGACTGACAAAGAAACTTAAGAACATGTTTGCTTGCGGCGGAACTACCAAAGGAGGTATAATCGAACTGCAAGGGGAACATGTGCAAAGGGTCAGGGACAATCTCATGACACTTGGCTTCTCTGCTGAGACAATCCAGGTTGATTCATATGTCGGTAAAAGACGTTAAATGTCAACTCATTGGCAAAACAGTTGAAGGCACTTATAATGGTGTGCCGGTCACTGGAAAAATTGTTGATGAGACAAAAGAGACATTAAAAATTGAGAGCGAAAACAAAAGTAAGGTGTTTTTAAAAAACAACCTTACAATCACAAAAATTAATGATCATGCCGTTAACATTGATGGCGATAAAATCAGGGCACGACCCTTTGAAAGAATAAGATTGAGATGAAAAATGGTTGATGAAAAACAAACAAAAAGGCCACTTTCCCTTAGAGGAAGGACATTTGTAGGCGTAGTTACGTCAAACAAAATGCATAAAAGTGCAATTGTCGAGTGGCATAGAAGAATCAAAAACAGCAAATATGA
The DNA here is from genome assembly GCA_964646365.1 of uncultured Methanosarcinales archaeon. Lineage (GTDB taxonomy): Archaea > Nanobdellota > Nanobdellia > Woesearchaeales > CAZYEG01 > CAZYEG01. The sequence goes on along the minus strand of CAZYEG010000081.1, from coordinate 2,317 downwards.
CAGGTATCAAGTCAAAAGGAAAAAAATTGCTGTGCACGTACCTGAAGGTATGGCAGTAAATGTTGGAGACATGGTTAGAATAAAAGAAACCAGACCAATATCTAAAACTAAAAATTTCATAATTACAGAAAATCTTGGCTTTAAGAAAGAACATGTTATTAAAAAAGAAGCTGAAGATAATGCAGACCTAAGCATCCATAAGAAACAGGATGAACCAGAGGAGAAAATAGAAGAAAATGTTGGGAATAATCTCGAAGATACCTAGAGCACTACCTAAAGGAAGTCTTGTGCCAACCTGTGACAACAGCGGCGCAAAGATTGTTAGGATTATTAGTGTGAAGAATCTTAAAACAGTAAAGGGAAGAGTTCAATCCGCAAGAGTCGGAGATCTTGTAACTGTTGCTGTAATAAAAGGAAGACCTGATATGAGAAAACAGGTTGTATTCGGAGTTGTCGTAAGGCAAAAAAAAGAATTTTCAAGAGCTAATGGAACAAAAGTAAAGTTCGAAAGTAATGCAGTAGTAATATTAAAGGATGAAAAAGGAAATCCGAAAGGAACAATGATAAAAGGAGCAATTGCAAAAGAAGTAGTAAAAAGATGGCCAATGGTCTCAAAAATTGCAAGTGTGATTGTGTAGGTAAATAAAATGGATAAAGACTTTTCAACAAGCTGGAAATCAAGCACGCAGCCTAGGAAGCAGAGGAAGTACCTATATAATGCTCCATCAAACATAAAAAGCAAAATGCTTGGATCCCACTTATCAAAAGAATTGAAAGAAAAACACAATAAAAGAACCATGAGACCTATCAAGGGCGACAAAGTTAGAGTAATGAAAGGTCAACATAAAAACAAATCTGGAAAAATTGAACGTATTGATGTAAATAAAATGAAAGCATACATCACAGGCATCGATATGATAAAGAAAGATGGAAGTAAAGTTATATACCCTATACACGTTACTAACCTTCAGATCGTTGAATTAAATCTTGAAGATAAGAAAAGAAAAAACATACTTGAGAGGAAAATAGCAAAATGATTAGAAAGCATCTAAAAAGGCTAACTGCACCAAGAACATGGAGCATAAGAAGAAAAGGTATCAAGTATACTACAAGGCCTAATGCAGGAAAGCATCTAGAATATTCACTATCACTTAACGCTGTATTAAGAGATTTAATCAAAATTACAGCAACTACAAGAGAAGGTAAATATCTTCTTACAGAAAAAGAAGTTGTTGTTGACGGTAAAAAAAGAAAAGATCTTAAGTTCCCTGTTGGAATTATGGACACTATTTCATTACCAGAATCTGATAAGCATTATAGACTGGTACTTAGTCCAACTGGAAAACTTTGCACAATTGAAATTGATAAAAAAGAAAGTACAATCAAGATTTCAAAAGTCATGGGAAAGACTAATGTTAAGAAAAAAACCCAATTAAACCTTATGGATTCAAGAAACATTCTTGTAGATAAGGATGAATATAAAGTAGGAGACAGCGTTGTCATCACAGTTGACAAACAAGAAATCAAGTCTGTAATTAAACTTAAAAAAGGTGCTTGCGTTGTTCTTTTAGCTGGAAAACACATCGGAAATATAGGAATTATTGAAGATATCACAGGTCACAAGGTTATAATTAATATTAATGATAAGAAAATTGAAACACTAACAAAATATGCTTTTGCTGTAGGTAAAGGAAAAGCTGAAATAAAATTGTCTGATTGAAATGAATCCAATGAAAAATATTCGGATAGAGAAGATCACCCTAAACGTAGGTGCAGGGAAAGATCAAAAGATGCTCGAGAAAGGAAGTATTCTCCTAAAGAACATCACAGGTATTGAACCTGTAAAAACTGTTACTAAGAAAAGAATTCCTACCTGGGGTCTTAGACCAGGACTTCCAATCGGATGTAAAATTACTATCAGAGGTAAAAAAGCAGAAGATATTCTTGCTGACTTACTTAAAGCAAATGAAAACAAACTTACCGAGAAACAATTCGATTCTAGTGGTAATATTGCATTTGGAATTAGAGAATATATCGATGTTCCATCTCTTGAATACGATCCTAAAATCGGAATTATCGGATTCGAGGTCTGTGTTACACTTAAAAGACCTGGGTTTAGAGTTAAAAGACGATTCTTAAAGAAAAGAAAAGTCGGTAAAAACCACGTTGTTAAAAAAGAAGATGCTATTGGATTCATGAAATCAAAATTCAGCGTCAATATGGAGGAGGAAGAATGACTTCAAGTAATTACAATAAGGTCTTTAAGCAACTAAAGGTAAAACCTGCAAAATTGCAGAAATACAAAAAACATAATTTT
>CAZYEG010000080.1:0-6491 GCA_964646365.1 uncultured Methanosarcinales archaeon | reverse complement strand
ATTTTTCACCGATTTCTTTGAATACTTTGTCAAATGGTTCCTTTTCATTACCCATTTGTGATCTTGCAAGATGATGCATTATGATTTCGGTATCGCAATTAAGAACAAAATGATAACCTGATTTTTCCAAAAGAGGTTTTTTCAGTTCTGCATAGTTAGCAATATTACCATTAAAAGCAAAAGAGAACCATTTCCATTTTCTACCATGATGTCTCTCAAATGGCATTGCATAGTTTCTATCGTTAGCTCCGCATGTAGCATATCTAACGTGACCTATACCTATGTTTCCCTTATATTTTCTAAAAAGAATTTCTGTTTTTATTGGATTACTTGTTTTAAACACTTCATTTACTGGTCCAATTTGTTTATATGTATCAATTAATTGTGATCTTTCCTTATTGTATGTTGTGATTCCTGCACTCAATTGTCCTCTATTTTGAAGGTTAAGTAGAAGTTTGTACAAATATGGCACAACGCTTACACTCGGGTCTTTAGAGGCTACCGCCGCTATACCGCACTTGTCATGTATGTCGTCCATGTTTTTTTGATTTTTTTGGTGATTTATATAGTTTGCCATTTGAAGTTGATATATTTGTCATTATTACGGATTATAACCGGAATATTTAAATAGTAAATTAGTATACTAATCTGTATATCAATATACATAAAAAGATTAAAGACGATGACTGAAAAATCATTAAAGGAATTTGACGAGTTTTTAGCAGAAGTTAGTAGAAAGATTTCTTTTTATTTAATCAACCCAACTAACATAAATGAGGAGAAAGAGAAATTTCTAAATAACCCAACAGTTAATCCTATTTTTACGTATAATGATTTAAATCCAAAAACGATTAAGAAAAAGAATGAACTAAGTGCAATTTTCGAGCACCCATCACTTATTGGATCCATTCTTGACAAAAAACGTATAGAATATATCAAAAAAATAGATATGTTACAAACTATTGGAACAGAAGAGTTCACAAAACATTCAATAAATGTATATGGTATTCCAAATAATTTTTTAATTGAACAAGCAAAGAAGCTTTTAGATGTAAAACCAGAAAAAAGCAAACCAAAGATGAATCTTGATGACGTTAAACCACTTTTTAATAAGGCTTTTATGGCATATGGATTTGAATGGCAAATTAAAGAAAAATATATGGTTGCAAGTGCAGCTGTCACAGCATCAAAAAAGACAATTTTCCTAAAAAAAGATTCAAGATTTTCAATGGATTTTGTAAAGAGATTAATAGTGCACGAAATTGGAACACATGCACTTCGAGCTGAAAACGGATCCCTCCAAGATTTCCTGATATTCAAAAGAGGATTTCCTGGTTATATGGGAACAGAAGAGGGACTAGCAGTAGTTAATGAAGAGCTTGCTGGCGTTCTTAATCCATTTACATTAAAAGTGTATGCTGCTCGTGCTATTGCAGTTAATATGGCAATGAATAGTTCTTTTGTTGAAATATATAATTTTATGAGACAATACTTCTCAGAAAAGATTTCATGGAGAATTGCACTTCGGGCAAAACGAGGACTTGCAGACACATCAAAACCAGGTGGACTTACTAAAGACCATCTGTATCTAGATGGATATTTTAAAGTTAAAAAATACATCGAAGATGGAAACAATATAAAAAATCTTTATGTAGGAAAAATTGGAATTGATGATGTTGAAATCATCAAGAAGATGGATATCAAAAAACCACAATTTCTCCCGCTTAATATCTCAGAGGTGATATAATGGAAAACGACTATATGGCATATATGATGGGAATGTTATCATTCATTTTGCCAGCACAAGAAGAAGTAGAACAACCAAAACAAGGATTGGCAAGAGTACAATATTCATACTCTGTTAATTACTCTTAATTGAACTAATAAATGATTTTATTTTTTCTTTATAGAATTTATTATTGACTTCTTCAACACTTATTGGAAGAGTACTTTTTGGTTTAGTGTTAAAAAGTTCTTTTATGTCTCTAAGGTTACTTGAATTAATTGCACTCGCAGTATAAAATATTGAAAAATTCTTAATTTTATTTTTGAATCTCTCTACATATGTTCTAAATGCGGGACAGATTGTCCAGCCCCATATGGGAGAACCTAGTATCACTAAGTCATATTTACCAGGATCTTTTTGTGGTTTTTTAATCTTAGAAGTATTTTTCTTGATTGCGTCTTTCCCAGACTTAATGTAGCCAATTATTCCAGACCGGTCCTTTGTATCGATTATCTCTTCTACATCAGCGCCCAATGCTTCAGCCAATTCCAGCCCAACCTTTCGGGTATTACCGGTCCTTGAATAAAAGACAACTAGTGTCTTCATAGCTTCCCGCCACCAATCTTTTTAGCTGCTAAAAGAATCTCTTTTGGTATAGCATAAACTATGGTGTTGCTCTTGTCTGAACTTAAATCATTTATGCTTTGTAGCGTCCTTAAATGAAGAGCTCCAGGAAATTTTGTAAGATTTTTTGCAGCATCAAGTAAATTTTGTGCAGCACTGACTTCTCCTTCTGATTTGATAATAACTGCTCTTCTTTCTCTTTCCGCTTCGGCCTGTCTTGCCATAACTCTCTGCATCTCTTGTGGAACTTCTACATGTTTAAGTTCAACAGCCTCAATCTTGATTCCCCATGGATCCGTTGCCTTATCTACAATTGACTTGATTTTTGCAGATATTGTGTCTCGAGACGTTAATAAGTTATCAAGTGATATACTTCCAACAACATCTCTTAGAGTGGTTTGTGCAAGTTGGGATGTTGCATACTTAAAATCCATAACTTCTATTACAGCAAGTTTGGAATCAGTAACTTTGTAATATAGTACTGCATTAATTTTTACAGACACATTATCTTTTGTGATTGCTTCTTGGTCTGGAACATCAATCGTTTTTGTCCTAATGTCAATTTTTTCCCATGTCTGTATAACTGGAAGAACTATCCTAAGTCCAGGTCCCATAATGCCAGAAAATTTACCCAAAGTGAACCTTACTCCTCTCTCATATTGGTTTACAACTCGAAGTCCTGAGATTATATAAAAAATAAGTGCGCCACCGCCCATAAAAACAGTAGCCATTCCGCCTAGTATTATTGTCTCTAACATTTTTACCCCTTCAGCCCCTCAAGTGCCCCCATCGTCTCTACAGGAACTGCAAACACTATTGTATTGGTGTCATCAGAACTTATATCATTAAAGTTCTGCAATGTTCTAAGATGGATTGCACCTTTACTTGTAGAAAGGATTTTTGCAGCAGCCATCAAGTTCTTTGAAGCATTCTTTTCTCCATCTGATGTTATTATCAAAGCTCTTCTTTCTCTTTCAGATTCTGCTTCTTTTGCCATCATTCTTTTCATGTCAGTTGGCAAAACGACATCTTTAAGGTCAACTGAGTCCACTTTTATTCCCCATGGGTCTGTTGCTTTATCAACGATACTTTCAATCTTGGTGCTTATCTCATCCCTATTAGATAAAAGCTCATCAAGTGTGACTTCTCCAACAATATTTCTCATTGTTGTCTGTGAAAAAAGAGAAACTGCATAAATATAATCTTCAACTTGTATAACCGCTTTTTCAGCATTTCTTACTTTGAAATAAAGCACTGCATTAACTCTGACAGATACATTGTCTTTTGTTATGCAATCCTGATCAGGAACATCTACCACATTCGTCCTCAGATCTATTTTTTCCCATGTTTGAATTACAGGAATAACAAGTCTTAATCCTGGTCTCATTATGCCACTATATTTACCGAGTGTAAATTTAACACCATGTTCGTATTGATTCACCACTTTAATACTTGAAATAATAACCCCTAAAATTAAAACTACTAACCATATCATAATAATTACCCCCATTTAGTAGAATTGCAGTAGAATGTATATTTAAGTTTTATCTTTTATAAAGAGTTAAAGTGAAGCCCATAGAATTGATAATTTCTGATTTTGTCTTCTCTGCAATCTCGTTTGCTACTTCTTTACGATTTTTATCCTCGATAAAGCTTCTTAGCATTTTAATCTTAACCAATTTTTTTTTCTTTAATAATTTCGTAAGTTCATCTATTAGTGCATCTGTGATCCCGTTTTTACCTATCCAGAGTATAGGATTTAACACTTTGGACTTTGCAAGTAGTTCTTTCTTATCCATCTAAAAGAAATAGCCGCGCCTTGCTTTATAAATTATTTGGTAAGATTGTTGATGTCGCTTAGAGACTTTTGAAGTGTTGAGTAAGTTCTGGATATTTCTGGGTATATAGTCTCTTTATCATTTTTATCTAATTTCTTATACAAGACCCTTATCCTTTCATACTTCTCTATAATATCAAAATTATTTGTTATCATTGAGTTAATTTCTCCAAGGTACTTCTTAATTTGATTAATAACTATTGACTTGATATGGTTTGAGAAATAAGCATCTTGGAACCTTTCATCTTCTTCAATTTGTTCAATCCTATCGGTTATTGCTACCACAAAATCCTCTTTTGGAATATCATAAGTGAGTTTGGTTGCCAAAAGTTTATCCTCTACAACATGTTCCAGCCATTTCGAGATATCATTTTTATCTTGATTAACATGATGATTAAAAGTATTATCATCAATACTTAAGAGCACGTCTCTTAACTCAGAAACACTATGTGCACAAGATCCATTTGAAAACCAAAATGATTTATCATCCGAAAAGCTTTGTAGTCTTTTATCCATTTTCTCCCCATTAAAAATTCCAACTATTAAATATCAATAATCCCCCAGCAATTATGAAACATACGTTAATTATTATCTCGTGAAAAAAATTTATAGGAAAAAACATACCAGTAAGTTGATTTAGTAACGGTAAAATACCAAGAGCAGCAATCGCAACACCTAGTAAAATATCAACCAGTGTTAACATAGGATGCATTGTGATTATCAAGAATCCATCTATCATAAGATAAAAACCAGAAACACCAAGAAATATCTCAAGTATAATCGTAGGAATCTGTGGCAGCCCTACACCTATTACATTTAATGTAAGCAATAGATTTACACCCCCTAAGATCATTAACGCTGCCCCAATAGACAGACTCATCAAAGATCTAGAGCCCTCAAACATCCCCTTTTTAATGTTTTCACCCCTCTTAATGCTACCATAGGTACTCTTCTTTAAAAATGTTTTTATTACTTGCTGGATTTAATACCTCACAGTTTACTGTGTTCCAGCAAGTAATGATTAAAAATCCGTTATTTAGGATTTTTATTTTATTAATTTACTCACTTAATTTATTATGAATTGATCTTGCAGCAACTTTTCCTTCGCCCATTGCCTGGATTACTGTAGCATTTCCTCCAATAATGTCCCCACCTGCATAAATTTGCGGATCACTGGTCTGCGTACTTTCATTGACCAATATTGCCCCTTTTATACTATGTTTTAATCCTGATTCTTTGACTAATAACGGGTTTGGAGTTGTTCCAATTGCAACCAAAACCTGATCACAATTCATTGTGAAATCTGAATTTATCATTGGAATTGGTTTTCTTCTTCCACTTTCATCAGGTTCATCAAGTTTCATTTGTACACACCTGATTCCAGTAACAGAATTATCCCCCAAAATTGCCACAGGATTAGTAAGTATCATAAATTTTATACCTTCCTCTTTTGCGTGATGTATTTCATCAAGCCTTGCAGGCATCTCTTCAAATGATCTTCTGTAAACAATAGTGACATCCGAGCCAAGTCTTCTTGCAGATCTGGCCGCGTCCATTGCGACATTTCCACCACCAACCACTATTGTTCTTTCGCCTTTCCCTATTGGAGTATCATAATCTTTATTATTTGCATTATAATTATCAGCAGGATCATTACAGTCTATAATTTCATGAATAACATAACCTCCTTCAGGATACAGTTCACAAGTACTTTCATACAACAAACCATTTATACAAGAATCATAATAATTTCCCCATCCACCATCCCATTGAGGAAACTCTCCAGTCACATCATTAAGAACTCCTGAAGCATAAGTATTATCTTCGTAATGTTCTCCATTCCAACCAAAATTTTGGTCTTCACAAGAGATACAATCTCCATCATTACTACAAACTGAACTACCACTACAATCATCGTCGGTAACGCAAGCAAAAACTAAACTAAAAGATAACAAAATTAAACATAAACTTAGAACCATGGCTTTTTTCATAATATATCACCCAACCACATATAGCACATTAATCACTTAAAAACATTTCTATGTTAAATCATTGGGCTCATGCCCAATCTCCTTTAATCAAACTTTGAAAAAGTTTGAGTTATATCTTTTGTAAAAATCCATTCTTGGGAGAAAATATATCTCCACTCCTTTTCAACTTAGAAACAGCCTCATCTAATTTTTGTTCAGTAATACCCTTCTCAAAAATCTTTGGCTTCAAATCCTCATCAATAGAAATAGCTCCTTGTTTCTGATCACACAAATCAAATATAGTATCTCTTATTTGCAAAATAGCTCCTCTTGT
>CAZYEG010000079.1:0-6523 GCA_964646365.1 uncultured Methanosarcinales archaeon | reverse complement strand
TGCTCTTTCTTTTTGTTTAAGCTCTGGCGGTTTTCCATCAAAAACAAATACTAATTTTATCTGTTTTTGCATAAGACTTATCGTCCTAAAAAACAAACCTACTAAATGACTCGTAACATTTCCTTTTGAATCTTGAAGTGGAGTACCATCGGGTGACCGAATAGATGAAAGAAACTGATAGAGAAATAGAGGTGCATCTATAGCAATTACTTTTCCTGCAAGATCCTTAAGTTCCATTTCCTGCTTTTGCAGAATCTGGCCAATTGCTACCCCCATATATATCTCCTATAAACTCATTAATGTAAAATTATTTTTAAACTCTTTGCCTATCATGCTCTCAGCTTTCTTTGTAAGTTTCCCTTCCGTTACAAAAAGTACAGGTAAATTTCTTGTTTGTCCACCAATATATGCAGAAGATAAATCTCCATCATTTATCTTTTTCTTTGATTTTGCTTTGACATAAAAATTCATTCTTCCTACTGGTGTTGGAACTTCTACTGACATGTCTACTTCAGAATTTTTTCGAACAACATCAACAATATTGATTTGAATATTAAGTGAATCAAATTTCTTTTTGATCTTATTTACAAATTCGTCATCAGGAATCTCTTTTGTAAGTATTGTCTGTTTTTCAGATTCAACAGATTCAGGTGCTTCTTCTTTTTTAGAAGGAACAAGTTTTTCTTCTTTAACCTTCTTCGGCTCGAGTACCCTTTTTTCTTCTTCTTTAGGAATCTCTTTTTTTACTTCCTTTTCTATCTCTTTTGGTTTCTCTACTTTCTTTTCTACTACTTTTTTGCTTTCTTTTGAAATCTCTTTCACAATCTCTTTCTTAATTTCTTTTTTTGCTTCTTCTTTCTCTTGTGAAGGAAAATATCTCTTTTTAATAATCGGAATTGCTTCTTCTTGAGATACTAAAAAGTGTCTCCAAAAAACTTGAACATCTCCTTTATAATTAATCCTTATAGCAAATGCAAAATCCTTTATGTTTTGTGCAGAAACTCGTTCTAAAGGTGTCATTTCAGATTCTTTGACAACTTTTTTATCTTTTATAAGATTATATGCACACCTATCTTTTTCATTAAGATGCTTACTAAGTGGCTCTAATCTTGCAATGTGCTCTGGAAGATAATAAAACGAGCTTGATCCAAATTTAACTTTTGTAATTTTTACTTTACCAGCTGCAATTAATTCAGAAAGCATTGATGAAATAAGAATTGAATCCATACCCATTTTTCTTGAAACAAGTGTAGGTATGCTAGGACCATTATTTCGTAATATCTCAACTATCTTTTCTTTATTATCCATTGGGTATTAAGAAAATTTGATTGTTTATTAAAGTTATGGCCTGGTCCACTTAATTTCCCAGTACGTAACGTCTCCTTCTTCGTCAACTGCACCGATAAGAAGTCGTTTTCTTGTAGAATGCGCTACTCTATTTTTTGCAGAGAATTCATACCAAGTAAGTGTATCTGCTTCTCTAACCGGAAAAACTATCCATTTTGCATGATCTTCTCCTGGTTTTACTCCTCTATCATATACTCTAAAATCTGCACCAAACTTAAGTGCTGTTTTAATTATATATCCTCTATTTCTAAAATCTTTAAAAACACAATATCTTACCCAAAAATTTGGTTCAAGCTTAACTGCTTTCTTCAAGAACTTTTCAGAAGTAAACGCCTTTCCTCTTCCATCTAATATGTCAAGTTTCTCTTTCTCTAACAAATATAAAGATTCGCTCATAGAAAGCTGAACACGTTTATCATCAAGAATATCACCATACCTACTTTGATTATAGAGCTCTCTAGCAAGATCTGTGTTTTCTGTAATTACCCTTTCTCCTGCAAAGGTTGCTATTACTTTCTCATTTTTCTTATTAGGCATAACCCTTTAAAAGCCGCTACTCCTTAAAAAGGTTTCCACTTCTATTTTTTTACTATATAGAAGAAATTAATTATAATTATATTGTATATCGATAAATTTCTTCTATTAGAAAAGATAAGTAAAAAACAAACTAATCTTTTCTATATAGAAATTAAATAGAAAAAAATTAATTATATAAACCAAAGAAGAACATTACAAACTATGCAGCTAATAATGCTCGGAACATCAGCAATGGTTCCAACAAAAACAAGAAATCATTCAGCAATATTTCTTAGCTTTGGCTCTGAAGGATTATTATTCGATTGCGGTGAGGGCACTCAAAGACAATTAAAACTTGCAGGGATAAAGCTTACCAAAATAACTAAAATATTCATAAGTCACTGGGATGGAGATCACATACTAGGCATTCCTGGACTAATACAAAGTCTCGCAAGTGAAGATCCCAGTAAAACATTAAACATATATGGTCCTGTTGGAAGCAAAGAAAAAATTGAATTCCTCAAAAAAGCACTTAACTTTGAAATTCAAATAGAAGTCAAAGTAACCGAAATAACTGATGGCACAATAATTGATTCTGCGGAGTATCAAGTTGATTGTGCTTCATTAGAACATACTAAACCTTGTTTTGGTTTCTCATTTATTGAAAAAAATAGAAGAAAAATAAAAGTAGCAAAAATTAAAGAATTAGGAATACCAGAAGGACCACTTCTTGGCAAACTCCAAAAAGGAGAATCTGTTAAATTCAAAAATAAAACCATTTCACCTGACGACACAACATCAGTTATAAAAGGTAAAAAAATTACGTATATTGCAGACACTAGAAAATGCAAGAATGCAGTTACACTTGCAGAAGATTCCGACATACTAATCTCTGAATCCACTTACGCACGAAAAGAACGAGAAAAAGCAGATACATATTTCCATATGACATCTTCAGAAGCAGCAGAAATTGCGCATGCATCAAATTCAAAAAAACTTATACTTACACACATATCTCAAAGATATAAGGATCCAAATGATCTTTTAGATGAAGCAAGAGAAATATTTCCAAATACAGATTTAGGTTTTGATTTAATGAAAATTAAACCATAATTTATTCTTTAAATGCAAGTTTGATATCGTCGACCATTATTGTTTTTCGACCAGCATGAAGAGCATATTTTATTGCCATATGAGAAATTTCTTCTGCTCTATCTTCAATAATATTCTTAAGCATTACTTTTGCTTTATCAGAAACTCTTTCAGCTCCACAATTCCTTAAAATCTTCTCCATTGCAAGAATCGGTATTGTACGTTTAACCATTTTGTCCCCAACTTGAAAAGTTAATGAAAATTTACTTTTAAAACTTTCTTTTTAGTCACATAGATCTAGACGAAGATTGATTGAAGTAACATCTAACGGGATATAAAACGGTTTAGACTCTTTTGCGCCCTTACATGCAGTAGCATCTGGCTCCAGTATGTGTGTTAAGGATTCGCCATCTTCAAGCCATATAAGAAGTTCATAATCAATATTCCATACACCAAACGTTTGATCAGTAATATCATGTATTGTATTATTCACAAATTCACAAGAGTACTCTCCAGTCTCACAAACTATGCTACCCCCACCACTATCACGCGGATTATTCGCACAGTCTTGCAACAGTTCAGTTACAGATTTTCTTCTACAATCCGTATCAGTTCTAACAAGGGCATTAAGCATATTAGATGCCATCTCTGTACGCATATAGCTCTTTCTTAATTGAGTTGGCTCTTTGAGTACTACAAATTTTATCACAAACAATATGCCTAAGGTTATTAAAATTACAATTATCGCAAGACCAAGTATTTCGAGTTGTGCTTTTTTTGACATTTTTTTTGTTTTCATTCTTTTCTCTTTGCTCATCCATAGTACGGATAATATGAAATTGATAGTACACCAAATGAATATTCTTTCGTTGTCGGTTCATATAATGATATCGGAACATACGTAAACATTGGGTACGACCTGTTCAGTGTATGATTATAAAGCACCCAACTATCTGTGCCTGGGTAAATCTCATCAATAACAATTTCACTATAACTAAAAAACGGAAAATAAAAATTTGCATTATCTATTATATGTGTGCTTGCAGGACCAAGTTTATATTTATCATAACAGTTATCATCAATTATATTTTCTGAAGAACATTGAAGTTCTGGTAAAAATGATACCATTTGTGAAATCTTAATGGACTGCTGCTGAAAATATTCTTCATTTGTAGAATATTGTTTACTAATCTTAACATTCGTATAAAAAATTACACCAAAGATCAACAAAAAGAAGAAAATTATCAATACCGCGATTGTCTCCCCCATCCGAATTTGAGCTTTTCTTTCCATTTTCTAATCAATTAATAAACAACTGGACAAGAATATCTTTGAATATTTTTATTCTCATCTTCAAGCTGAACCATCTGTGCATAATGAGACTCTGCCTGTCTAACATTTGTCATCGATATAATATTACTCAATATACCGTTTGCCGTTTGTAACTTCCCTACACAATTTTGTGGATCTGCATTATTAGAATAATATGTTTCAAGACCACTCGTCCTTTCTTTATAGACTTCAGTCAAAAGTTTAAGCCGTTTGTATCCCTTCCCCATATTACATTCATAATTATTAATCGAGTCTGAATATATCGCGCCATACATTGATGCTTCACCAAGATATTTAGTCTCACCTGTTTCACCAAACATCGTACCATTTTTTTCATAGAACGTTGCCGTTCCCCATCCTTCAACTCCCCCCTCAACTGGTTGAATTTTTACAAGTGTAACATCTTTATCATCCATACTGTGAAGCGCAGGTGGTACATTAATCGTAGAACCACTAAATGTGATTATTCTTACTTTTCTATTATTCTTATCATCAACTTCTGCGAGCGTATTTTTAAAACTCTTAGTTATCATGTCTGGTAAATCGTTATACACTTTTTCTGCCTTACCTGTATCTGGATCATCCCTTACTACAACATATCTATAACTTGGTGTTGTTAAATAAAGAAAATTTGTAGCCCTATACGGTGTATTCCATGGCAAAGACCAAGTGACTACTTGCCTACCTTTTCCTGAAACTAGCATTGGAGAAAAAACAATTAATGAATCTCCCATCTCAATATCTTCAGATTTTTTTACCCTATATGAACTATAAAGCGTCGTATCATCACACTCAAATATCAAGTCCAAAGGCGGCATATCAACCATGTGTTCTGTATTAGTGCTAACTTGTGCGCCTGAAAAGATCGCCCCCATATCAAGAGCAACAGAAGCAGCAATATTCTGATCCGCAGACTTGCTTTGCTGAACAACTAATCCAATAAAAAAAATTAGAATTATTGCACCAACAATAAGAATAAATATCCAATTAAACTGAATCTCTACTACTCCCTTTTTGTCCATTCCCATTCTTCAGGTCCACTGCTCAACTTCAGTTTTGCCGCCACGGCCCGTAAGCTTCAATGTCACCACTCTGTCCGGTGCAGTCAAATGCATGTAATGTCTGCTTGCATCATCAAAATATATATTTCCAGCATAAAAACTTTCAAATTTATTCTTACCAATAACAAATACATTTCTTTCAACGCCAGAATCCCAACTATCATACACTAATGGGTAATTTGCCTCAAGTTCTGACAATGCACTAACAGAGTTATAATCCAAATCAATAACTATCAACTCAGTAAACCCTTTTGGAAGTAATAATCTTGATTGTGCGACCGAACGAAACTCATGGCTTTGAGATTCAATAGAATTTGTGAAATCTACTTTAAATTGAACAAAATTTACTTCATCAGAACGCCCCATGAATCCCTGGATTGCTTTATATCCATAAATTAAAACTAGAGTAATAACTATCAACGTTATTACATAAACAAAAATTTGAGCTTGCAACTGACCTTTTTTCTTCATTTTTTATCCTCATCAGGCAGTTCATCAAAAACATCTTCCTCGCCTGACAATTTCTTTAATTTCTTTTTATCTTTCCCTTTAACAACATTAGATAGTTTATCAAAAGTCTTTTCCTTTTTATTTATTTCTTTATTTTCCTTCTTGCCTATCACTTCAGACAGCTTATCAAAAGTCTTTTTATTTGGTTGTTCATTAATTTTATCAATTTTATCAAATGCCTCTTTAGATTCAGACATCTCACCAAGTGAATCTGTTGCTTTTTTATTTTTAGGAATAACATCATTCAATTTATCAAAGACTGTATATTCTTTTGTCGATTTATCTTTAGAGAATGGGACTTTAGAAACAACTTGAGGCTGTCCATCTTCATCCAATTCTTCATCTTCTTCAATATCATCTCCAAAAGCTGCAAACAATCCTTTTCTTTTCTTATTTCGTTTGTTTTTCTTCTCATCTGTAAGCTTTTTTGCAAGAGCCTCTTGTTTTTTTCTTCTTTTTTCAAGCAAAAGCTTTCGTAAATCTACTTTTGGCCTTGTCTGAACCGGCGCCCGTTGTATACTCTGCTGAACGATAGGAGGACTAGGTGTTACTACTGGTTTTTGTTTTTTCTTCTTATCCTCTATATAATAATAAGACCCGCCGCCACCTAATAAAAGTAATAATAACAATAATAATAACAATAACCACCATGGAAATCCTGAACT